>CBDURI010000073.1:0-10389 GCA_965369435.1 uncultured bacterium | reverse complement strand
CCTCCCTGCGGAGCGGGAGACGGGATTCGAACCCGCGACAGCTTGCTTGGGAAGCAAGAACTCTACCACTGAGTTACTCCCGCAATGAGGTGGAACGAGTAGCCCTGCTTGCCCGGGCCGTCAAGCGACGGACCATTTGTTCCCCCACCGGATGCGTCCCCCATGTACGCTATCGATCCGGAGGCCGCATGGCGCATTGGGAGCTCCTCACCGAGAAACTGGAACGGAAGGCGCTACGGGTCGTACAAGAACCATAATGCGACGGTTTGGGCGCTTCGGGCTTGGCCTCGCCTTCGGGTTGTGCGGGTGGGCGGTTTCAGCCGGTGCGCAGGACCTCGTGGCGCCTCGGGTGAAGTCGCTTCCGGGCGTAGAGGTGCCTGCGGGCATCGAGGTGCCCGAGTCCGGCCTCGTGCAGGTGCTCGTCCGCATCGACCCGGACGGCAAGGGCGTGGTGCAGAAGTGTGACGCTGGGCGTGCACTCTGCGACGTCGTCATCGAGGCGATCGCCAAGGCCGAGTTCGAGCCTGCGACCCGGGACGGAACGCCGGTGCCATCGCAAGTCCGGGTCGACCTGCGTGTTCGTCGACCGGCCGCAGACGAGACGCCGGAATCTGGTTCCGCCGAAACCGTCCTGGAGCCCACTGGGGCTAGCGTCGAGAAGGAGCTCGTGTTCTCCGAGACCGCGGAGGTGGATGCGCGTGTGCAGGTTCCGATCAAGCTCGAGCTCGACGGGATTCGCAACATCCCGGGGACCTTCGGCGAGCCGTTTCGAACGCTGGAGCTTCTGCCGGGCACCGTGCCCGTTGCCAATGGGCAACCCTACGTGTACGTCCGCGGGGCTCCGCCGTCGGGGACGCAATACATCTATGACGACATCCCGATCCCATTGCTTTTCCACTCGGCGCTCGGGCCTGCGACGGTCCACTCCGGGCTGATCGGCGGCATCAACCTGTACTCGGGTGCTGCGCCGGCCCGCTACGGGCGCTTCACCGGAGGCGTCGTGACCGCAAGGGCTCGCAAGATTCCGAACGACCGAGTGCATGGAGAGGCCGAGCTGCGCGCGATCGACGTGTCGGGTTTGCTCAACGTCCCCATGCCCAAGGAGGGGTCGATGACCTTCGCGGGACGCTACGGGTTTCCCAATCTCGTCCTCGGTGCCATCAATGTCGACGCCGAGGTCGACTACTGGGACTACCAATACCGCACAGGCGTGGCCATGAGCTCCCGGTCTCGCTTCGAGATGGTTGCGTTCGGCGGGGCCGACAAGTCGGTCTTCGATGCTGCCGATCCGACCGATCGCCTTGCGTTCGATCTTCAGTTCCATCGGGTCGAAGCCCGCTTCCTCGCCAAGGTGAAGCGGTGGGACCTCGTCGGAACGATGCTCTACGGGTACGATTTTTCGGACGTCGACGACGGGTCGGGTAGCGCGATCGCCGATGCGAGCGCCAACATCCACAGGTTCGGGCCGAGGTTCTGGGCGATCTATGGGGCACCCAAGGTCCAGCTCCGCCTTGGCGGGGACGCCGCCGGCCTGTTCGGTCCCGTGCAATGTACTGGAGGCATTCAAAATGTCTCTGCGCCCTGCGCTTCCGACGACCCCCGCGATCCCGACTACGATCCCAACTTCATCGACCAAGACCGGCGAGTCATTGGCGGCGTGTTCGTCGACGTGGATCTATCCCCGGTGGCGTGGCTGGATCTTTCGCTGGGCGTCCGAGCCGACGTCTGGAACACCGGCGGCCATCGGGATGCCGCCGTCAGCCCTCGTGCACGCGCAACGTTTCACGCGCGCGAGATTGCCGACGTCTTCGTCGGTTGGGGACTCGGGGCCATGCCGGCGACATTCGCGATCCCGCTACCGGGCCTCGGCGACGTGCCGCTCGAAGCGGGGCTTCAACGAGCCAATCAGACCGAGGGCGGCGTTCGGTTCTTCTTGCCCCATGAGCTCACGTTCGAAACGCGCGGGTACGTGAATCTCTACAGGGACCTTCGCTTCGTCGACATCTTCACCGACCCCCTCATTTCGGACGACCCGAGCACGACCCCCATCCCGGCGGGTGTGCTGGACGACTCCGCGGATGGAAAGAGCTACGGCCTCGAGCTGTTGCTTCAGCGTCCTTTCGACATCGGGGTTTCCACGCTGGTGAGTTACACGCTCGGCTTCAGCGACCTCACGGGAACGGCATTGCTTCTCGGCATGCCATTGCAAACCTTCGACTACACCCCGTCCTACGATGTCCGGCACGTCATGAACGGCGTGCTGGCGTGGCAAGCGAAGTTCGGTCTGATCATCTCGGCGCGGGTGTTCGCGAGATCGGGGCGCGCCGAAGGTTGGTTGTGGCTCGACGAGTTTGGTGTGGTGCAGCAGTACGTGCAGCGGGTGCCGTGGTTCGTGCGCCTGGATGCCCAAATCGCCTACGAGTGGGCCAGGCCCGGGCGTCGACTGCGGATCGCCCTCGAGTGGATCAATATCACGCGGGCACGCGACGCCCAGCAGATCGATTCCAGTGATCCCACCGCGCCGCCTGAATGCCGCTTCCGCTTTGGTGCTCCCTCGGAGCCCTGCCCGCTCACGTTCACCGACGCGATCTGGTTCCCGAACCTCTCGTTCCGCGCCGTGTTCTAGGGCTCGATGCCCGACCAGTGTGTGGGGTCTAGCGCGCCGGCTGCGGGCTTCACCTCGACTAGCAGGCCCGTGAGGTGCGCCATGCCAGAGACCTTCTCGAGCTTGTCCGGGCCGTCCGCCGCAAGGAGGTTGACGTTCACGCCGGTCGTCTTGCTGGCCACGCCCATCTTGCTGTCCTGGTGACCCCAGCCGTGCGGGAGGGCTACGGTGCCTGGCATCAGCTCAGAGAGGATCTTCACCGGGACGCGCACCGTGCCGGTGTCGGTCGACACGTCGGCTAGGCTGCCCTCGTGCAAGCCCAATCGATTGGCGTCGCCAGGATGCACATAGAGGTGATTCGTCGTGCGGTCGCCAGACACGAACTCCTCGATGTTGTGGGTCCAGGAGTTGTGCGTGGTGATGGCGCGTTTGGTGATCAGCTTGAGCTCGTCTTTGGTGTCGATCTCGTGCTGGAAGTCGACCTCGAGCTTCTCGGTTTGCTTCAGCAAGATCTCAGGCGCGAGGTGGACCTTGTGGTCGTCGTGAACGACGCGCTTCCCGAGGAAGCTGCCGGGCTCGTGCTGGGGGCGCAGCCGCCCATGCTTCTCCTTCAGAAGATTCTTGAAGCTACCTTGCTTCGTGATTCTGAGCAGGCCCGAAAGCAGAAGCTCTTGCGGAATCGATGGCTGCTTTGCGCCGCGCCCAATCGAATGGAGGGCCCTGGCTGTTTCGAAGGTGCGCTGTGCGGCGGCCGAGCCCCACAGTTTGACGCCACTTGCCTTGGCGATGTCGACGTAAATCGTCGCTTCGTCACGCTGTTCACCCTTGGGAGGAACCACGGCCCGGGTCGCTTGCAAGTATGGCTTCGACTGCAGTCCCAGCATCAGAGGAAAGACAAACGGCAGGTCAGGGCGCTGGAACGGTGACGTGCAGGGGAGCACGTGGGTCGCCACCGAAGCGGTTTCGCTTGGCTGGATGTCGAGCACGACCAGCAACTCGAGCTGTTGAAAGGCCTCGCGCAGACGCTCGGAGTTTGCCATCGTGATGAGCGGGTTGCCGCCGGTGACGAACAAGGCTTTGATTTGCCGATCGCCAGGCGTGAGAATCTCATCGGCGAGGATGCCACCCGGCATCGAGTCGTTGACCGATGGGAAGCCGCCGATACGGCTTTGGTTGTCGTGCAATAGCGTCCCGGTCTTTTTTCCGAACGCAGGGAAGTCGATGACCCCGGTGCTGACGAGGGTGCCGCCTGCGCGGTCGAGGTTGCCGGAGATGGCGTTGATGCACTCTTGCAACCAAAACGCGAGTGAACCATTGGTGCCCATGTTGACGCCGGTCGAGCAGTAGAGCGCGGCGCCGTCGGCTTCACGGTACGCGCGCACCATCTCGCGCAGCGACTCGGCCGTAATGCGCGTCACTTCAGCGGTGCGCTCGGGCGACCAGGCCTCGGCCACGCGGCACAGCTCGTCGAAGCCGGTCATGTATTGGTCGATGTGCGCGCGGTCGATCTTGGAGGTCGCCAGCAGTTCGTGCAGGAACGAAAGGTAGAAAAAGACATCGGTGTTAGGGCGGATGAAGATGTGCTCGCCCGCGACCTTGGCTGTCTCCGTGCGACGCGGGTCCACGACGAAGATCTTCGCGCCGCGCGCCTCGACCTCCTTGAGGCGCCGAATCGGATTCGGTACCTGCAGAAAGCTCCACTTGGAGATCGCGGGGTTGGCTCCGACGATGATCAGACACTCGAGCTTGTCGAGGTCGGGGAAGGGCTGTGTGAAAGGAAAGCCATAGACCTGGCGTGCGACCGCGAACTTGTTGGCGCAATCCTGGGTGGCCGAAGAGAACATGTTCGCCGAGCCCACGCCTTGCATGAACCCCTGGGCAAAGACCGGATGCAACACCCCAAAGCCGGCGGCCGTGCCGACGTACATTGCAATGCTGTCGGGACCATGGCTGTCGATCAGCTCGCGCACCTTCCCGCCGATGCTCCCGAGCGCGTCGTCCCAGCCTACCCGCTGAAGCTCTCCATCGGTCCGCTGCATGGGGTAGAGCAGTCGATCGGGCGTGTTGTACATCCGATGCTGCTTGAGGCCTTTGAGGCATCCATAGCCGCGTGTCGCAACGTGGTCGTCGTCGGGCTTGATATCGACGACTTGGTCGCCGTCTACCGTGACCTCGAGCCCACACAGAGCCTCGCAAATCCGGCAAAAGGTTTGCACCGTTTCAGCCACAATCGACCGCGTCTATAGGGGCCTAGTCCTCGTGGATCAACTCGTCGAAGGCGCGATTCACGTCGTCCATCGATTCCATGAGTAGATCGTCGGCGTTGTTGCCGGACGGGCCACCGAGGCGTTGCAAACGCTGACCGACTTCTCGGTATTGTGGCTCCCGTTGAAAAACGTACTCGTAGTGCAGTCGCGCCTGGTCGCTCAGGCCACTGGCTTCACACGCCATGGCGATCTCGTAGTGTAGGCCGACCGATTCTGTAAGCGTGATCTCCGGGCTTTCCAGACCGGACTGGAACGCCTCGATCGCGTCGCGCGGCTGGCCCTCTTCCCTATAGATGAGGCCGATCATCATCCAGCAGAGGCACCGTCGTCGCGGATCCCCCATCGCGACTTGGAACTCGCGCCTTGCGTCAGGCAGCAAGCCCATCTCTTTGTAGGCGATACCGAGGTCGAAATGGGTGTCGCTGTCGTCGTCGCTGACCTGCTCCGCAACGCCCGCCTTGAACTGCTCGAAGACGGTTTCGACGTCGATCATCTCGGCGCCTTCGTCGATCGGCGCGATCTCTGCGACTTCGGCGAGCTCTTCGGCGAGCTTCTCCGCGAAGTCGAAGCCTTCGTCGCCGGGTTCGAGCTCTTCGTACTCGAACTCCATCTCGGGCGCCTCGGAGGCCATGCCCGCGGGAACGGACGAGGCTTCCGGCTGAATGAGTGGTTGAGCGACCGCGGACACGCCCGACGACGCGGCCGCGAGCTCTTCGATCTCGCGTGCTTTGTCCAGCACGAGTGCGTGCGCCGGATGCGTGAGCTGAAGCTCGCTCACGATCGCACGCGCTTGCGAGAAGAGGCCGTCGACCAAGTATGAATCGGCGAGCTCGAGAGTTCGCTCCATCAGGCTAGGCGCAAGCGCGGCGGCGGCGGGCGCCACCTGTGTGCTGACGAGCGGCAAGGAGAGAAACTCGGGATATGACATCGGACCAAGCCCGCGCATCGGGATGACCCGCCCGCCGGTGGGCGGCCGCGGCGCTGCGGGCACCGAAGCGTACGACTGATCGACTTCGACGGTTTCTTCGGAGATGGCTGGAAGGGAGCCCGACACGGTGCTCGTCTCTTCGACGTCTTCCTCCACGTACATGATGCCGGACGCTCCGCTCAGGCCGGATGCACTACTCAGCGAGGGCGAGCTCACCTGTGCGGTCCCACTCAGCTGCGAGTTAGCGAGCTGCGCCGCCGAGACCGAGCCCGTCGAAGCGGGTGACTGGCGCACCGTACCCGGGGGCATGTAGTGTTGCCCTGAAGCGGACGCGGTCTTCTTGAGGGCTGTTTGCGCCTCTTTGTCGTTCGGGTTGAGCTCCAGGATGCGGTGCAGCGCGCTCATGCGCTCCTGTGGGCGTTGCGCCTCGCGGTGGATCCGCGCGACTTCGCGGTACACGCTGATCGCCTTGTCGGTCTGCGACAGCATCAAGAACGCTTCGGCGAGTAGCGACAGGGTCGAGACATCGCGGGGGTCGGCTTTGAAACAGATTTGTAACTTGGCGAGCGCGCGCTTTGGATCGCGACGGGTGACGTACGTTTCGGCCAGCTCCTTTGCCACGCGCACATCGTTGCTGCGGTGGTACAGGAGACGCTCGGCCACCTTGACGTAGTCATCGAGCCGGCCCTGATCCTTCAGCAGCAGCGCGCCCTGTTCGAACTCGTCTGCCGCTTCCTGTGTTCGTCCCGCCCGCGACAGCGCTTCGGCGTACTTGATGCGCACCGGAATGTGCTCCGGATCGAGCTCCACCATCTTGCCGAGCATCACCAACGCTTGGTCCGTGTCGCCCGCACGCATGAAGCCGTTCGAGACGTCCTCGAACACGCTCATCGCGTCACTGACTAACTGGAGCTGCTCGTACATCTCGCCCAGCCGCACCTGCACTTCGAGCCGCGACGGGTCGAGTTTCAGAATTTGTTTGTAGACCGCGATCGCTTTGAGAAAGAAGCCTTGCTGGGCGTAGTGACCTGCGACGGTTTCGTATGTTTCGATCGCCGAGCCGCGGTCACCCTTGCGTACGTGCAAGTCGCCGATCTTCAGCAGAGAACGCACGTCCCGCTTGTCGGCGTCAACCAGCTTCTTGTACTGGGCAATCGCTTTGTCGTACTGGCCGCGCGACTGGTACTTCCGCGCCGCGTCCAGAACCTTGTTCCTGTTAATAGCCAATGCCCCTGCTAAGCCCCCATGCGTTCAGTGCACCCACACAAGTCTACTAATGCCGGATGGTAGCGGTCAACAAGCGCTAGGCCTGGAGCTCGTCGAGGAAATGCGTCGAGAACCGGCCTTCCTCGAAGGCGGGGTGCTCGAGGATCCGCTGATGGAGCGGAATGTTGGTGACTATGCCCCCAATAAGCGTCTCGCTGAGCGCTCTCTGCATCTTGGCTATCGCTTGAGCCCGTGTCGGTGCATGTACGATGAGCTTGGCGATTAAGGGGTCATAATGTGGCGGAACGAACCCGCCGCCGTACACGCCACTGTCGATGCGGACGCCGGTTCCGCCTGCCATGTGGAGCTCGGTGATCCTGCCGGGACTGGGGGCAAACGTGTCCGGGTCCTCCGCATTGATGCGGCACTCGATGGCGTGACCTCGCGGGGCAAGGTGCTCCGGCAGCTCCAACCGCTTGCCGTCTGCGATCCGGATCTGTTCGTCGACCAAGTCGATGCCCATGACGAGCTCGGTGACCGGGTGCTCAACTTGGATGCGTGGGTTCATTTCGAGGAACGTCAGCTCGCCGCGGTCGTCGAGCAAGAACTCGAGGGTCCCGGCCGATAAGTAGCCGGATTCGCCCATGGCACGCCGGATGGTGGCTGACATGTCGCGCCGCAACTCGTCGGAAAGCGCTACGCTCGGGGCTTCTTCGAGGATCTTCTGATGGCGTCGTTGGATCGAACATTCGCGTTCGCCGAGGACGTGAACGTTGCCATGTTTGTCGCCGAGGATCTGGAACTCGATGTGCCGTGGTCGGTCGATGTACCTCTCGAAGTAGAGCGCGTCGTTGCCGAAGGCGACGCGCGACTCGGCGCGTGCCGTCTCGAAGATCGCGCGCAGTTCTTCCTTGGACTGCAGGATGTGCATGCCCCGGCCGCCGCCGCCGCCAGAAGCCTTTAGCAGCAGCGGATAACCGAGCGCTTCTGCCTTCTTGACGGCGTCGTCGATATCTTCGACGAGCTCGGTGCCTTCGATCGTGGGAAGTCCGAGGGACTTGGCCAGCGCGCGCGCGCTTACTTTGTCTCCCCATTGGCGCATCTGGTCGGGGAGCGGTCCGATGAACTCGAGCCCGCATTGGGCGCAGGTTTCCGCGAACTCGGGGTTCTCTGACAAGAATCCATAGCCAGGATGCACCGCATCGGCGCGGGTGACTTCCGCCGCCGCGATGATCGCGGGGATGTGGAGGTAGCTGCGCAGCGGGTCGGCCGGACCGATGCAGATCGCCTCGTCAGCCAGCCGAGTGTGCAGCGCGTCGGCATCGATCTCGCTATGAACCGCGACGGTCCGTAGGCCGCGCTCGCGGCACGAGCGAATCACGCGGAGCGCGATCTCACCTCGATTTGCGATGAGGACTTTCTCGAACACGGCTCAGCTGGTTTCGATCCGAAAAAGCCGGCTGCCGTATTCCACCGGCTTGCCATTCTCCATCAGGACCTCGACGATGGTGCCCGAGACCTCCGACTCGATTTCGTTCATGAGCTTCATGGCCTCGACGATGCACAGCACCTGGCCCGGCGAGATCGAGTCGCCCTCCTGGACGAATGCCTCACCCTCGGGGGAGGGCGCACGGTAGAAGGTTCCGACGAAAGGCGAGGTGACATAGTTGCCGTCGTCTACGGCGGGTGTGTCGCCCGACTGCGTGGTGCCCGACGCTCCTTCAGGTGCCGACGCCACGGTGCTCACGACGGGCGCGGGATCGCGGCGCACTCGGATGCGGTCGTCGTCGTGCTCAACTTCGATCTCGGTGAGATTGGACTCGTCGAGGAGTCGAATGAGCTCGCGGAGTTGTTTGAAGTCCAACTTCATGGGTTTCCCGGCGGCCATGAACTAGCCGGCAGCGTTCAGATACTCGATCAGTGCACGAAGTCCAAGCGCGTAGCTGTGCTTTCCGAAGCCGATTACGGAACCAATACACACGGCGGCTGTCAATGACTGGTGACGAAACGATTCGCGCGCCTGTGTATTGGAGATGTGTACCTCGACCGTCGGCAATCCCGTTGCAGCGATTCCGTCACGCAATGAGACGGAAGTGTGCGTCAGACCGCCCGGGTTGATGACGACGCCATCAAACGAACCGCGTGCCTCGTGAAGCCAGTCGATGAGCTGCCCCTCTTGATTGGATTGTCGGCATTCAATGGCAACGCCCAGATCTTTGGCCAGGTCGGCCAGACCCTGCTCGATGTCGTCCAGCGTGGTCGCGCCGTATACATCGGGTTCGCGCGTTCCCAGCAAGTTGAGATTGGGCCCGTTGAGCACCAGCACGCGTTTTGCCGAGGCCGTCATGGCGTCAGAGGTTTTCGATCAGCTTGGGCGCGCTGGCGCGCAGTACAAAGCGCGCCTTGCCGATGTTCCCGCCGGGCGCGACCGTAAGAGCGACGAAGTACTCGTCCGAGAGCATACGGATCACCGTTGTCAGCCGCTCGGTCTTTACCGAGATTTCCGTGGTGGCGCCGGTGTCGAGCATTTCGGCGGCGCGTTGGATGCCCTTGAGCACCACGCTGTATTCCATCCCCACCGACTCGATATCAAAGGGGCCGTCAGCCTTCGAATATTGATCGATGGCGATCCCGTCCGACGCCATCAGGAGCCCAGCCACTCCGCCGTCGGTTCGCTCGACGAGGTCTTGCAGTATCTCTTTGAACATCGTTCCTCCGCTCTGCGATCACCGCACGGACAGGTCCTCGGGTCAAGTATCGCGTTGGCCAAATTGCAGCTCGACCGTCAGGCCGCCGCCCTCTGTATCGGCGAGCGTGAGACGCAGGCCGTGGCGCTTGGCGACATCACTGGCGATATGCAGCCCGAGCCCGGTTCCATGCGGGTGGCGCGTGCGCGCATCGCTCCCCCGGAAGGACGGTTCCACCACGCGACGGCGATCAGCTTCCGAAATACCCGGCCCGTCATCGACGACTTTGAAGCTCCACGCGCCGTGCGTTCCATCGAGAAGCACCGCGACGTGTCCCCCCGCTCGGTTGTAGCGAACCGCGTTCTGAACCACGTTCCCGAGCGCCTGTTCCAACAGCGTTAGATCGCCGGGAAACTCGATCGTGTCTTCCGGCACGGCAGCCTCGAGTGCGATTTGCTTGCGCCTCGCAATCGGACGATGCCGGTCGACCACGCGTTCGACGAGACGGTTGAGGTCGATCGGATCCCGATGCGTGAGGCCTTCGTTGGCTTCGAGGCGGGCCGCGGCGTTGAGATTGTGCAGGAGCGAGCCTAGGTACTGCGACTCCTCGATACTCGGCACGAAGGCCTTCGTGTCGAGCGCTTCACCGGCTTCGATGCGTTGCTGGAGCGAGACGAGGTGGCCCTGCAGCACAGT
>CBDURI010000072.1:0-10401 GCA_965369435.1 uncultured bacterium | reverse complement strand
CCGTGTTCCAAAGCTCGCGCTCGTTCAGACTAAGCGACCGCCGCGACTCGATGGCTCGCTCGGTGACCCGGTTTGGAGGTTTGCCAACACCACCCACGTGTTCGTCGAAACAGTCCAGGGCGGAGTCGCACCCCTACAGGCGTCGGCGAAGCTTCTGTGGGACGAGCGATATCTCTACGTGGCCGTCGACGTGAAAGACGGATTGCTGCGTGCGAGCCACACAGAGCGCGACGACCATCTTTGGGAGCAGGACTGCGTCGAGTTGATGATCGACCCCACCGGTGATGGGAAGAACTATTTCGAGATCCAGGTTTCGCCGCGGGGCGTCGTGTTCGACACGCGGTACGATTCGCCCCGGTTCCCCCCGCCGTTTGGCCATACGGACTGGGACAGCAAGATCCGCGTCGGCGTCTCGCCTCGTGGCGACATCGACGACAAGGAGGCGGATGCCGGATACATCGTCGAGATGGCGATCCCGTGGCAGGCGTTCAGTCTGGACGGCAAGCTCGTGTCTCCGCCCGCGATCGGGGACGAATGGCGCGCGAATTTGTACGTCATGGACCTGCTCGCGGATCGTCAACAGGCGGCGGCATGGTCGCCTCTGAAAACTGGCGATTTCCATGTGCCGCGTCGATTCGGTATCCTGGCGTTCGAGGGGCCACCCGAAGCGATGATGGGGACGAACGAGCCATTGGAGATTCCGTTGGAGATCTCTGCGGACCGCATGCCGAAGCCGATCGGACGTCGTCCTGCGCTCGACCGAGGTGTGAAGGATACGATGATTCGAAAACGAGTGATCAATCGACAACACCCCGGTGAGCCGGCGCCCAGGTCCGTGGACGCGAAGACAGTGGACTCCCCGGATTCACCCCGTTAGACGATGCTCCGTACACGCCTCATCGCTGGTCGCACCTCGGGCTTGATTCTGAGCGCCGTCTTCGCGTCGATCGTGACCCTCGCAAGCCAGGTCGAAGTCGTCCTCGAGCCGCTGCGTGTCGACCCGGTACGGCCGGCGGCGGTCACGCTTCGTATTCCCAGCACCTACCTGCCCAAAGAGTCCGCTCGGACGCGTCGTGGGCTGCCGCAGCCGCTCGTCGTCGCGCGCGGCGCGGTCGTGAGCGACCCGGAGAGCCAGCGCCTCGTTCGGGCATTCGAACGCGAGCGGCGTCCCCCCGACCAGGACACGCTGATGGGGGTTTGGATCAGCTACTTCCTCATCGCATACATCTTCTTGGCGTACCTGAGGCTGTTTACCGGAGGGCGAGGAGGCCTGCTGCGTACGGAGGCCGGCTTGCTGGTGCTCGTGGGCGCCACGTGCCTCGCGGCGAAGCTTCTATTGTTGTTTACCGGTCTCTCACCGTTGGTACTGCCTTTGGCGACCGTGCCATTGTGGGCGGCCCTCTACTTCGATCGAGGGACCGCGACAGCTGCGGGTCTGGTCGTCTCACTCGTCTGCGCATCGTTTCTGCACTTCTCGATGCCAGTGGTCGTCGTGTATCTAGCTACCACCCTCGGCGTCGTGATCTTCTTCCACGACCGTAAACATGCGACGCACATGCTCGTCGCAGGCACAGCCGCCGGACTTTTCGCCGCACTCGTCCTGATCATCGTTTCCATGTCGGTGGGGGATGGAATCGACGTCATCGGCGACGTGGCGAGGCTCAACGACTCGCTCCTGCTGTCGACCATTGCGGGTGGCATGATCTCCGGCGTCGTCGCCGTGCTGCTACAGCGGGTCGCGACGGCAGCCCTCGGGGTCGTCACTCGCGGCCGCTTGCAAGAACTGACCGATGTCGACCACCCTCTTCTTCGCAAGATGGCGCGCGAAGCACCCGGCTCGTGGCAGCATGCCCGCGCCATGGCCAACCTTGCCGAGGGCGCAGCCGCGGCAATCGGAGCAGACGCTTTGCTGACCCGCGTCGGCGCCTACTACCACGACCTCGGCAAGACCATTCAACCCAAGTACTTCATCGAGAACCTGTCGCCGGGGGAGCCAACACCACATGGCGACCTCGATCCCGACGTAAGCGCGGATGCCATCATGGCGCACGTGGTCGAAGGCGCTCGGATCCTTCGCGAGGGAGGCATTCCGGAACCGGTCGTCGAGTTTGCCTACACACACCACGGGACGAGTGTCATCGAGTACTTCTGGCACAAGTGCCTCGAGAGCGGGAATCCGAAGGGGCTCTCCGACGCGGCCTTCCGGTATCCGGGAATGCGACCACGAACGAAGGAAACCGGGATCCTGATGCTCATCGATGCCATCGAAGCTGCGGCACGCACAGTGGACGAGCCGTCGCGCGAGAAGTTCGAAGCCGTCGTGCAGCGCGTGACGAATGTGAAGCTACGCCAAGGCCAGCTCGACGTCTGTGGCTTG
This sequence comes from uncultured bacterium, assembly GCA_965369435.1. GTDB lineage: Bacteria > Myxococcota_A > Polyangia > Polyangiales > Houyiibacteriaceae > SG8-38. The sequence continues at coordinate 8,024 of CBDURI010000072.1, read as the reverse complement.
ACGATGGAGGACATCCGCGTGCTTCAAGCGACGCTGACGGACACCCTCTGCAACGCATACCACAACCGCATCAAGTACCCATGGCAGGACAAAGATGGCGAAAGCGAGGAACATCTTCCCATTCCGGGCGTGGCAACCGAAAAGGACGTGGCGCGAGAACGAAGCCGTGAGTCGACCTAGCCGTGCCTGGACCATCGGCGTCCTGTGTCTGCTTGGCGGCTGTGAACAGTTGGGGAACCCGCCACAGTTCGCGACCGGTCCCACCCATTTGGAGGACGAGCACGCCCATCTCATCACGACGACGCGGTCGTTTCGAAACCAGAACACGATTGAGCGCCTCGTGGCCGGAGGCCTAGGTGATCTGGATCACGCAGACGCCTCCATCGGCCCTTCGCAAACATTGACACTCGTTACGGTCGTTGCCCGCAAGCTCAGTCCACAGAGGCGCCGCAAGGTGAAGCTCGTCACCATTTTCAAACTGCCCGACCGGGCCCCCATCGTGCGTCGATGGTCGGCGCCCGCGTCATCCCATCGGTGGAACGCGGCGTTCGCGTTGCCCGAACCTCCCGCCGGCGCAGCTACCTCCGTGGCGCCATGAGTCCGGACTGGGTCTCCCGCACGTCGGGGAACTCCTCGAGCGACCTGCCCTCCTCGCGAAACACGTGGATCGACTCCAAGAAGCCGTGCGCCATCTCCGGGTCGAACTGACTCCCGCCGCAACGGCCGATCTCGGATATGGCGATGTCGTGGGCCAGTGCCCTCCGATACGCGCGGTCGCTGGTCATCGCGTCGTAGGTGTCCGCCACGGCAATGATTCGCGCAATGAGCGGGACATCGTTTCCTTTGAGCCCGAGTGGATACCCAAGGCCGTCCCAACGCTCGTGGTGCAGGTGCACTCCCGGAATGAGCGGGTGCAAGAACTCGATGGGCTGCAGGATGTCGCGACCGTGCTCCGGGTGCTGTTTGAAGGTTTCGTACTCTTGCTGTGTGAGCTTGCCCGGCTTGTTCAAGTTGATCACGCAACCGATCTTGCCGACATCGTGCATGAGAGCCGACTGCCGAACGATTTCAATGTCCGCGTCGCTCAGCCCGAGTTTGATCGCGAGGATCTGCGCATAGGCCGCAACTCGGGCGGAATGCCCCGCCGTGTAGCGGTCCATCTTGTCGATCGCGCTCGCGAGGCCGCGAATGGTTTGCTTGAAGGTAGCCTGGAGGTCTTCGTAGAGGCGCGCGTTTTCGATGGCGGCGGATGCCCGATCCGCCGTGGCGTGCAGGAGCTTGCGCTGACCTTCGTCGAAGCGCTTTCCTGGCGTGTAGCTGAGCGCGCATAGAAAGCCGATGGTGTCGCCGCGCGCGGTCAGCCGGGCGACGGCGAGGGACTGCGGAGAGGGTTCAACCCCTACCTCGTCGAAGTACCGCCAAGAGCGCTCTCCATGCTCTAGCAGCGCCGGTGCGTGCACGAAATGCTCCTCTAGCGTCTCGATATTCAGCGTGTCCGGTTCTCGCCTGAAACGAAAGTTCGGATTGATGTCGGTGCTGCGCCGGTAGAAGCTCCCACCACCGTCGCTCAAGAGGACCGTGACCAAGTCGGAGTCGACCTCGTCGATCGCCGCACGGCTCAACGTGTGGACCACTTGTTCGAGGGAGAGGCTCGCCGCGATCGCTTCACTTACCTTGTAGAGGGAGAGGGCTTCTTTGAGGCGGAAATTCTCGGCTTCGAGCCGCTGCTTTTCGAGCCCGCGTCGAATCGTGTGGACCACCTCCTCTACCTTGAACGGCTTGAGGACGTAGTCGTACGCCCCCTGCTTCATCGCTTCGATGGCCGTCTCGACTGTCCCGAAGCCGGTCATGATGATCGTGACGACGTGCGGCGTGTGCTTTCTGATCGCGCCGAGAAGCTCGAGGCCGCCCATGTTCGGCATCTTCAAGTCGCTCAGCACCAGGTCGAATCGATCACGCGAGAGCTCGACCAGCGCGTCACTGCCGTCCTCCGCGGTCCGGACGTAGAAGCCCTCCATGGTCAGGAAGTCCGCGAGGATTTCCCGAATCACTTGCTCGTCGTCGACCACGAGGACCTTCGCGACGTCTTCGCCTGGCTGCCCGCTCATGAGCGTATGGCCTTGGCTAGTACTCCGGTCCGCGCGATCGTGTCAAATCCGAGTGTTGGTGGCATTGCGAGTCGGGACGCACTTTGATACATCCGGCTCGACCTTGCCATCGACAACCCGGATCACGACGCTCGCTTTCGTCGTCTACGGCCCGCTGACGGTAGGCGCCTTGGCGTGGGCCTGGCTCGGCGGCGAGCGTTTCGCCTGGACCCTCGAAACGCCGTGGCTGAATGCACCGTACACCGAACGCCTCGCGCTCTCCCTCGGGTTAGGCCTCGCACTGGCGCTCACCGTGGTCGCCATCACTCCGGTCCTGGTAGAACGAACCAGATGGGCGCGCGCGCTCCACGCGCAGCTCGAAGAGGTCATTGCCCCGCTGTCGCCTGCGGAGATTACGTGGCTCGCGCTCGCCTCCGGTTTCGCGGAGGAGCTCTTCTTTCGGGGCGCGATGCAGCCGGTGCTGGGGCTGGTGGCCACCTCGGTCATCTTTGGCGCGGTTCACGTCGGGCCGAAGCCCGTATTGCTGGCTTGGACGACATGGGCATTCGTCATGGGCCTCGTGTTGGGGCTGATCTTCGAGCTGACCGGCGTGCTTTGGGGCCCGGTTTTGGCGCACGTCTGGATCAATCAGCGCAACATGACCTTCATTCGGAGACGTTGACGCTCGACACCGCGCTTTCTACCCTGAGTGGATACCCGTGGAGAGTGAAATCAAGACGAGGGTCACGCCCTTCTCGGAGCCGCATATTGCGACCGGAGCCGGCCAAGATTGCCTCGTGGTGATCTATGCGCCGCACTCCAATCAATTGGGGAAGCGCTTCTCGTTGGCCGACGGCGCGGTGAGGATTGGCCGCGGAATCGAGAATGACGTGATCCTCTTCAGCGACAGCATCTCGCGCCGGCACGCGCGCATCGAGACACGGGCCGGCAACTATCACGTCCTCGACATGCATTCGACGAATGGGACGTACGTAAACGACGACTTGGTGCACGACCGTCAACTTCGCCGCGGGGACCAGATCAAGATCGGAGACACGATCATGAAGTTCCTCAGTGGCGCCGACCTCGAATCGCAATATCACGAGACGATCTATCGGATGACGATCATGGATGGACTCACGGGCATTCACAACAAACGCTACCTCGTGGAACAACTCGATCGAGAGCTGTCCCGCGCGACGAGGCATGGCCGTCCGCTGAGTCTCGTCATGTGCGACATCGACCACTTCAAGCGTGTCAACGACGAGTTCGGGCACCTCGCCGGGGACCATGTGCTCAAAGAGGTCGCGCAGCTCGCCAAGAGCCGGCTACGCCCCGATGACGTGATCGCCAGATACGGCGGTGAGGAGCTTGCAGTGATTCTTCCGGAGACCGATCTTGCGGGAGGCGTTCGCATCGCCGACGAGCTGCGAAAGATGATCGCCACCGAGACGTTCATCTTCGAGGACGAAGACATCGACATCACTATCTCCTGCGGAGTAGCGCAGCTCGACCCGAAGTGGCGGTCCTACGACTTCGTTCGGGCGGCCGACGAACAGCTTTACGAAGCCAAGCGTGCCGGCCGCAATCGCGTGTGCCCTGCCTAGTCAGTTGTGCATGCGCGACGTGCTAGGCTCCGTGTTGCATGCGATCGATCGCAGAGGCCCTGGCTTCGATGTTGCCGCTGTTTTCTCCGTTGGGGGAGGAAGAGGTGCATCTGACCGAATCCTCGAGGCGCTACGTGTCGCGCGAGGTGACTGCGCGTTTCGACGCGCCGGCTTTCGATAACAGTGCAATGGATGGCTACGCGGTGTGCGCCAATGACGTCGCCTCCGCGACCGCCGAGGCCCCGGTCCGCCTTCCCGTTCAGGGAGAGTCCCGTGCCGGTGGCCCCCTCCCCGAACCTCTCGGCCCTGGGGCCGCTTGCCGTATCTTCACGGGCGCGCCGATGCCGAGAGGCGCCGATGCAGTCGTCATGCAGGAGGACACGGACCGTGATGGGGACGATGTCGCGATTCGGGAGGCCTCGCGCGCGGGAAAGCACGTTCGCCGTCAGGGCAGCGACGCGTCGTCCGGCGCGGTGCTGCTGCGGGTGGGCGACCGTATGTGGCCCGGAGAAATTGGGATGCTCGCGAGCCAGAACATCGAACGCGTACACGTGTTTCGGCGACCTAAGGTCGCGATCCTCTCGACGGGCGACGAGCTTCGGTCGCTCGGCGAAGACCTCGGGGCAGGCATGATCATCAATTCGAACGTCTACGTCTTGAGCGAGATGATCCGCGCATTGGGGGCCATCCCCGTCGCTCTGCCCGCGGCGCCCGATACCTTGCCCGAGATTGAAGGTGCGCTCCGCAAGGCGCTCGAGACCGATGTCGTCATCACGACGGGCGGGGTGTCCGTGGGGACCTACGACTTCGTGCACGAGGCATTCGAGAACGTGGGCATCGAGCCCGGGTTTTGGAAGGTCCGCATGAAACCTGGCAAGCCCCTTTCGTTTGCCCAGTACGAGGGTAAGCCCGTCGTCGGAGTTCCAGGCAATCCCATCAGCGCGATGGTCGCCTTCGAGGTGCTCATCGCCCCATGCCTGCGAACGATGCTTGGCGACCCACGGCCGCACCCGCAGCCAGTGCTGGCCCGGCTGCGCGATTCGTATCGCCGCCGCCCAGGACGGATCGAGATCGCGCGCGCGGTCGCCACCCGTGAGGGCGATGAGATCATCGTCGCCCTCCATCAGCTCCAGGGGTCGGGGTCTCTCCCATCGTTCGTGGGGGTCAACGCCCTGGTGGTTCTGCCGGCCGACAAGGCCGAGCTGGAGGCGGGCGAGAGGGTCGAGACGATCCTCTGGGGCCCCGGATTGAGCGGGAGAACCTCGTTTTTCGACGAGATGAGCTAAGCGGTTCTGCTGTGATTTCAACTGTTTGTGTGTTGCCTTCTTGACTGTTGGATCGCGATCATTATGCTCGCGCTCCCTCAAAGGGGGTCACCAGTATGAACAAGACCGAGCTCAAGCGGTTTCGCACCGACCTGGAAGAGAAAAGAGACGCCGTAATTCGCCGCGCGCGCGAGACGATGGACCAGGATATGACCCTGGACGCCTCCGAGCTTCCTGACGAGATGGACTTGGCGTCGAGCGAATACATGCAGTCGTTCACCTTCCGCCTCCGCGGGCGAGAGCGCGTATTCCTGCAGAAAATCGAGAAGGCCATCAAGAAGCTCGACGAAGGCGTCTTCGGCGTCTGCGAGGACTGCGAAGAGCCGATTAGCACCAAGCGCCTCGAAGCCCGCCCCGAAACCGAGTTCTGCATCCGCTGCAAGGAAGACCAAGAGCGGAACGAGCGCGACTTCGCGTAGGGTCAGGAACCTACCCTTGTTCGACTCGGCGGCGAACGCCGTGGATGACTTTCCAGACGGCGAGCATCACTAGCGGGACTGCGATCGCGAAGCCTATTTTCTTGTCGAGCGGGAGGCCGGTCCAGGCGAGGCCCTCGTAGAGGTAGCCGAGCAGTCCCATCAAGTAGTAGGTCATTGCCACCACCGACAGGCCCTCGACGGCTTGCTGGAGGCGGAGCTGCACCTCGCTGCGGCGGTTCAGCGAAGTCAGCAGCTCCGTGTTCTGGCGCTGAATCGAGAGCTCCACGCGCGCGCGCAACAGCTCGCTCGTCTGGCTGATACGGCCCGACAGGCCTTCGAGCCGGCCGCGCACCGCGTTGCAAGTGCGAATGCCCGGAGCCAGGCGGCGTTCGATGAAGACCCGCACCGATTGGAGACCGGCGATTTTCTCCTCACCGAGCTCTCGAATCCGCTCCTCGACGAGGTCGTAGTACGCGTTCGTCGCGGCGAATCGGTACGTGGTATCGGAACGGTGCCGCTCTACGCGCGCCGCCAACTTGGACAGCTCGTCGAGCAGGGCGTGCTGCTCGGTTTCCTCCTCGGCGTGGGTGAGCTCCTGGGTCATGCGAGCGAGCTCGCGTTCCATCGCCCTCACCTCGGGCGTGATCTTGCGCGCGATGGGCAAGGCGAGGAGCGCCATCACTCGGTAGGTCTCGACCTCGAGCACCCGTTGCACCAACCGGCCCGCCTGCAGGGGAGTGAGGTCGCGTGCCTGAAGCACGATCCGGCCGAAGCCGTCCGAGTGGAGGCGGAAGCTACTGTAGAGGTACGCCGTCCCCTGTCTCACGACCCCACCCCGAAGCGGCTGCTTCTCGAAATAGCGCTCGAGCTCGCCCGAATCGAGATTCCCTTGCGCGCAGCTAAAGGCCAAATGCAACGCGGTAGTCACCAGGCCCGGCATCTTGGCGAGCCAATCTCGGGGGACCTTGGCGAGCGCTCCGGCCTGCCGCAGGGGGTCGCCAAGCACCCTGTGAATGAAGGTATAAGTCGAGAACTCGGTGTGCCTTTCCCAGCGAAGCTCGAACCCACCCAAGGTTTGATAGAAGCACGAGGCGCCCTCAGGAGGCGGGCTCGCATCGTACCGCGCGCACAGCTCCCCGAGATACGCCTGCTCGGCCGCCCTCTGCTCCGGTCCGATCTGAACCGCGATATGACTGATGGCGCACGGCGTCTCGACCAGCGGCGAAGGCCGACTGTGAAGCTCCTCATGGAGCTCCGCCCGTAGAGGATGAACGTTGAGGGTGAGTTCGGAGGTCACCGGGCGCATGTTTGGGGGGATTGGCGGCTCCGGTCAACTGGCAGTGTCAGGGACAGCGCGACTAACCGAGTCGACCACTCCGGGCGTGCACCTCCCCGGACCTCCGTCGCGAAGCCATGAGCTCCACCCCGTACTCCATGTCAGCCTCATACTGATTGTGGGCCCTGCACCGAAGCTCGATGTTCTCAACACAGTGTGTTCCGCCCCGCGCGTAGGGTATCCGGTGGTGAAACTCGACCTGCCAGGTGGATGAGCAATGCCGACCTTCAGTGTCCGTAAAGACACATCGCCCCTCATCCCGTTCGAATACCTCCCGCCGAGTTCGAGCAGGAATCGCCCGCCCCTTGCCGTTGCTCTTCTTCTGACTCCGGCGAGGCTTGTCCGTGAGTGCCACCTTCCGTTTCTTTGTTTCAGCTAGCAGCGCATCCAACGCCCGGTCGAAAATCTGAGCAGGGTCCCCGTCCGGGATCTGATGACTGAGCAATCCTTGCAACTCATTGAGCTTGTCCCGTGTCTCTTCCCCAATCGTGACCTGAAGCTTGTACCGACGAGGAGCGAGAGGAACCGGCCGTGACTTTTGCTTCACGGAGGTACGCACCGGGTTGTTCGATTGCACGGCCGAGTCCGCGCCCCGATCCGTGTCGATCGACAATTGAGTTTCACTTTTCCTCTTCGGGAGGGCCCGGATCGAAGAAGGCACATCCGGCTTCGGTGAAATCTCCGCAACGAGCTTTTCGATTTCTCGCATGCTGCGGTGCTTCGCCCTCCGAAGAACCTCGTCATGATTCTCATCAGTGAGGTGCCCCGCCAGCTGATGAATCCCACTCAGATGAAGCTCCCCGCGCGCAACCATGCCCAAAATGCAGGGAAAACGACAGGTCGCGCGACCTGCTCGAATACGCCTCGCTGCAACCGCCTCCGACATGTGAAAGCGCTCCGTGCAGAAAGCGAACATGGAAGGGCACGCATGTTCCAGGTACAATTTTCGACGATCAATCTCAGCGATGTAGGCGAGCAACGTGGCCGTGTCGCGACGGTCTTTCTCAACCAGGGCGGAGAAGTTACGGAGCAGGTGTTGTTTGTCGAGCGTTCGAAGAGAGGAGGTGTGCATCATGAAGCTGACGCTACCACGGGGGTTCAAAACCCAAGGCCGTGCGCCTAGCTTCTGATCTAAGGACGTCACGCGGGATGATTTGAATTTTGGTCAAAGAAACGGGTAGCGGAGCATCGGAGCCACAACAGGGCCCACTGTGTGTTGCACTGGGATCGAGGCGAGACGCAAATCGAAA
>CBDURI010000071.1:0-10678 GCA_965369435.1 uncultured bacterium | reverse complement strand
TGAGGCAGGCCGTGTCGCTGAAGTTCATGACGATCGAGCGCTCCACGCCGCCGTCGGTGTTGAGGATATCGACGTTCGCGCAGTCCTCGTCCAGGTTTGCGTCAATGGTGAAGCCGATCACGATGTCGCCTGCGCACAGACCTGCGTAGAACGCGTCGTTCACGCCGCCGAGGTTGCCACCCACGCCTGCAAGGACAGGTGCCAAGCCCGCGAGTGCGTTGTCCACGCCGCCGACGCCTTCGCCTGGTGCGAGGCCGCCAAGGACGCAGGTGTTGCCGTCACAGCTGTCGAGGTCGGTGCCGCTGTTGCAGTCGCCGTCGATCTCGAGTTGGGTGATCAACACGGTGATCGCGTTGTCGGCAGTCGTGCAGCTCGTCGGATTCTCGAGGCTCTCGTCACCGGTGCAGCCGTCCTCCTCGGGAGGTGTTCGAAGGTCGCAGGGCGAGGTGTCGGTGGGATCGATGTCGCCGTTCATGCACATCGAAGAGGCCTCGACACACGCCGCAGCTGCGCCACCGGTGCCGGCGGTGCCGCCTGAGCCGGCAGTCCCGCCTGAGCCGGCGGTGCCGCCTGAGCCGCCTGAGCCGGCAGTCCCGCTGCCTCCGTCGTCGCTGCAGCCGAAGGCCATGAGTGCACTGCCGAGCAGCGCGATTAAAGCTAGTTTGCTGATGTTCATACGTTCTTCTCCTTAGGTCCGGGATATTCCGGCCCCACGTCGCCCCTTTGAGTGCGCGTGTGTACCACGACTTCCCCCGGATTCCAATCAAGTGAAACAAGGTAGGGGAACACCCTATCAGGCGCCAGCGTCCGGCGTTAGCGACCCGATGCTACGGGGTTCGAGTCGGTTCCCGACGCTGCCTCTATCTGCCTGTTTTTACAGTGATTTCTCGGTTCGCCTGATTGCCGGAGGCATCGAACGCGCGGACGGCCACGATGTGCGCACCGCCCGGCAGATCTCCGAGGGGCAGATCGAAGCCTTCGCTCCGGCTGTCGAGCAGCGAGTCGGTGGGGAACACATCGCGCCATGGGGTGGCGTCGATCGACATCTGAATGCGAGCGATCGGACCCATGTCGTCTACGACACGCCCCTGCACTCGCCCCCTACGCACCTTGAGGTGTTCGATTCGGGGTGGGTGGTTGTCGACTCGGATCGGCTCCGAGACGGCACTCGACCGGAGTGTGAGCCTGTCCGGGTTCGATAGCTCGTCGGACGCTTCAACGCGCACGACGTAGTGCCCGTCTGGAATGCTGCCGGTGTTCCAAGTGTATTTCGCATCGGTGAGATTCGTGTCCTCGCCGAACATTTCACGCCACGTGATCTGTCCTTCTTTACGATAGTCGATGCGGTAACGCAGCGTGTCTGGGTCGGGCTTGGTGACCTTCCAACTGAGATTGAGCAGGGTGGTGGGTGGCAAAGGTTGGCGAGCCGGTTCCCCGCGCTTGGGCGGGGGCCGTTTGCCTTGTACGTCCGAAACACGCGCGCGTTGGTTCTGCGGAAGATAAAATAGCTCGACCGCGCGAAGCACGGCGGAATCGCCCTTTGGGAGCTTGGCGCGCACTTGAATGAAGCGCGCGGGCGGGCTCGCGACCGCGCCGGGCTGCTTGAGATTCTTGGACCAGGCGCTCCAGGTCTCCCCCGGGGTCTGCGTGTTGCCGGAGCGTGTTTGCAAAACGATGCGCCCTCGACCTCGCCAGGTGAGCCGGCCCCATTTCGAGGCAAAGCTCGCGTCGAGCGCCTTGCTCGTCCAGGTGCCGCCGCGGCGCGCGCCTGGCTGCACGCGGTAGATCGCCGCGCCGTCGCCCGTGACGAACGAGGGATTCTTTGCTCGAAGATCCAGAGCCAGCACCTGGCGTTCCTCGACGTCGACCCAAATCGAATAGCTCGCATCGGGCTGGACGCGGAGGATGCGGCCTTCGTGACCGCTACCCGCGTAGATCGCACCGTCCGTGCCCCACTGAACAGCGGTCAAATGCGTGTCCTTGCGGCTCACCAGCATCTCGGCGCGCCCGTCCGCATCGACACGCCACAGCTCGCCGCTGCCAGGGCGAGGCCGAGTCGCCCGACGTCCAGCCGTGGCCGTTCCGCTGACGGCCGGCTTGAACCGGGCCCCCGGGGCGGTCTTGAACTCGTTCGCGGCCACGGCGAGCCGGCCGTCGTGATAGTCGATTGCCGTCACTTCGTTTCCCGGGAAGTCGTGCACGACCTGCGCTTCGTTGTTCGGGCCGATCCGCAACACCAAGGCGTCGTCGCTGGTGCCGGCGTAGATCGTCCCTTTGCCGTCGCCAGCGAGGGCCATGATGTGGGAGGCCTCGGCCTTGTAGATCTCTCTCGCCCGCCCGATCGAGTCGACCGCGAACACCCTTCCCTCGGGGCCGGTGCCTGCAACGAGCTCACCCCGCCTCTTGTCGTAGTGGAGCGCCCAAATGTGCTTCGCGCCCTTCGGGCTCGAGAATCGCTTCATCTTTCCGGACTTGGTGTCGATCCGGTAGATGCGGCCATTGGGAAGAGTGCCCGCGTAGAGCGCGCCATCGCGGCCAAACGCGAGCGAGGCAACGAGCAGCTCGCCGGTCTCTGCAAATACCTTGGCGTCCTTGCCATCGAACTCGTAGACGACGCCGTTGGTGCCCGTGCCGATGAAAGTCTTGCCGCCGCGCTGAGCCACGCTGTAGGCGAGAGGCACGTTCTCGAGGGCGGTCCGCTGCGTGGCCGCGCCGGCGCGTACCGAGCCGTCCGAGTGCACAGCTGCGCCCTCGAGCTCGCCTTCGAGAAAAACGTTGGCAGTGTCGAGCACGAAGCTCTGGGTGGTCACCGCGCCAACAGTTGCGCTCGCCGCGAGCACTAGGCCAGCCAACGTGATTCGGATAGTCGTCTTTGAGATGTTCATGGTTTTGTTACTCGCCAAGGAGCTGGTCACGCGCGGCCGCTCGGACGCGAAGCGCAAGGGTGGTGCCGCCAACCACGACCTGTCCTAGCTTGACCTCCGTTCGGGATTGCGTGGCGAACGGGCGGCTATCTTCGGTGCTGCTGACGAGCTGAAGCGAGTTCAGCGCAGATGCGGGAAGTGCATCAACCACGTGGCCCTCGAAACGAAGACCGCGCGTGGGCATCTGAAGGGACACGACCAGGGAGGTGGCTGGATACCGCCGTTTGGCCTGTTCGATCAGGTCGTCGAGCGAGCCGGGCAGCGGTTGCTCGACTGCGACTCGGTTGCCTGCTGCCACCGTCACCCGGACGGTCCGGCCGGCGGCGGCGATCGGGATGCGAACCTTGACGGCGCGGATCGTGTCGGGCTGATCGACCTGGCGCAGCCGGACGTAGATCGTCACCTCTTCGCCCGGATCGACCTCGTCGTACGCCACGGACGCATCGGAGACCTGATACACCTCGCGGCTCTGTTCGAGATCGATCTCGAGGTCGATCGAGGTCACGCGTGAGCTTTCGAACGGGTTGGCGAACGCAGCCTCCATCAATCCGAACATGCGCAGCTGCGAGAACACGGCCGGGCTGGCGGCGCCCATCGGGGAGAACCCGTGCTCTTCGAGCGCGATGACGCCGTGGCCCTCGATGCCGATCTTGCTCCTCGCATGAAAGATGACGTCGGTGACATCACTCGCCGTCGATTTGACTGCATTTGCAATCACGCCGTACACGATCGACGGACTGAGGATGCGATGGCTCGCCACCTCGACGTGCCACTCGGTCTTCGGAGCGCCGTCGGCTCCATTGATCTTCACACGAACCGGAATGCGTGCTGCCTGGATGTGCGTGTCGACGACGATGGCCGGTTGCCGGTCCTGGACCAGGGCGCCGAGCGGCCGGGCCGATTCCGCGATCTTGAAGGAGCGAAGCTCGCTGACCAACACGTGGAGCACGCGCGCGGTCGCCGTGGGAAGCCCGCTGGCGCCTGAGTTCATCATCGGGTGACCAAACGCGAGAACTCTTCCCCCCTTGTCGACGTAGGTCACGGTTCCTACGCCGGTCATACTGATGTCACCCCGGGCGAGCTCCACCGCAATGGCCCCACCTGCCTCGAAGCGCTCGGGGCCGCCTTTGGAATGCCCGCCGACACTCGACTGCGTGGCCACGAAACCGAGTGGCTCCAGCTCCTTCGCGAGCATGTGAGCGACTGAGTCGTGAAAACCACCCAGCATGATCGGCGTCGTGGCCCGGTGAAGGCCGACCGGCGCGCGCGTGTCGGCTCGTTGCTTCTGGAGCGCCCGGATGGTGGAGAGCGCGTTGACTTCGTGCTGCCCACGGAATGGGGGCAACCCGGCGAATCGTTCAGTTGCGTGTCGTTGCCCGGAGGAGTCGGCGCGCGGCCGACTCGGAAGCGGTTTGGCCCCGGGGAACATGTCCAAGCGGACCGGTCGTTTGAGCTCGGCGAGCATGTTGGCGATGGGCGTCACCCCAACCACCGGGTCCGTTCCGTAGCTCCAGCCGTAGGCGTACGCGCCCGCTAGGCGGCCGTCGAGATAGATCGGGCTCCCGCTCATCCCAGCCACGCCCCGCGCCCTGTCGAGGAGGGGGTGCGGCGTTCGGATCAGGATCAGGTCCTGATTGGGCCGGAAGTTGCGAAGGACGTCGATGACCTCGACATCGAATCGTTCGGGCTCCGTACCTCGAAAGACCGAAAGCCCGTAGCCTTTCATCCCAGGCCGAATTTCGTCGACGTGGATGAACCCTGGTGTCGATTGGGCGATGGCGGTGCCCCAGCTCCGCTCAACCCCGCCGAACAAACCAGACAAACCGGTTACCAGGAGCGAGACGCTCAGTACGAAACACACCCCGGGCAGCAGTCGCTTCACGCCTAAGAAGCCTAGCAGGGCTACTCCGCGGGAGCCGGTGTAAGTTGGAGCGACTCGATCAGCGCGCGCAGCGCTTCGAAGGGAAATGGCTTGGCCAGGTAGGCTGTCACGTAGGATGATCGCTCTTTGGCGATCGGTCCCGGTGTCTCTTCCCCCATCAAAATGACCAAAAGGTTAGGGTTGCACTCGCGGAGCTGCCGGGCGACCTCGACGCCACTGGTGCCTGGAAGGTTCGATGCCACCAGAGCCAGATCGGCGTCCCACTGCTCGATGACGGTGAGCGCGCCCTCGCCCGAGCTGGTGCCAATGACACGGTTCCCGTCGACGGTCAGCATGCGCGCCAGGCTCCATTGGAGGTCTGGGTCGCTCTCCACGAGGAGCACGCTACGGTGTCGCGGACGGCTTGCCGCGATCGTCCTTGCCGCGCTCTCCAGCTTTCGTGCTGTTATCTCGGGTGCCATGTGCGGTGCTGGTCGTTTGCCTACGGACACAACAGACCAACGCCCACCGTTGGTCAATTGTTCCCGGCCCCCGACCGGGCTCCATCATAGAGAGGTCCGGCCTTCGGCGCAATCGACCCCTGGGCCTATTTCGGAATCATCCGATACCGCTCGGAAAACCAGGGGCTAGGCCGTGACCCGCGGCGCTGTTTGGGCGTTGTTCCCTCGCGACTGACCGGGTTGAACCGGGTCCTCTCCGTGGAACGTTTGGCCGCTCCGGGCGATCTCCTCGAGCACCGGCGCTGGCGAGAACCGGGGCCCGAGTTGCTTCTCGAGCTCACGCAAACGTCCGAGGATCTCCTTCGGGCCAACCTGGTCGACGAAACGGAATGGGCCACCGCGGAAGGGCGGAAACCCGAGCCCAAACACCGCGCCGATATCCCCGTCGCGCGCGCTCCGAAGGATACCTTCGCCAAAGCAGCGGCACGCCTCGTTGACGAACTGAAGAGCGCAGCGCCACGCGATGTCCTCGTCGGTGACGCTCTTGTTGTTGGGGGTGACGCCGAGGACTCCGTACACGGACTCGTCGACTCCCTTCTTCTTCTTGTCGCCGTAGAGATAGAAGCCGCGACCGTTCTTGCGGCCATAGCGCTCGTCCTCGATCAGGTTTTGCATGCCGTCCGGCGGGCTCATTCGGTCACCAAAGGCGTCGAGCATGATCTTGCCGACCTTGGCGCCGACGTCGATACCGACCTCATCGGTCAGCTTGATCGGGCCGACCGGGAAGCCCCAGTTGAGCATCGCGGTGTCGATCTTCTCGATGGGCACGCCCTCGGCGACGAGGTGTGCGGCTTCGTTCAACATCGGAGCGAGAACCCGGCTCGTGTAGAAGCCGACGCCATCCCGGACGACGATGACGTGCTTGCCCTGACGTTTGCCGAGCTCGACGCAGGTTGCGGTGACCCAGTCGGCTGTTTTCTCGGTGACGATGATCTCGAGCAGCGGCATTTTGTGGACTGGGGAGAAGTAGTGCATCCCGATCACGGTCTCGGGGTGCTTGCTGGCCGCGGCGATCTGGGTGATGGGCAGTGAAGACGTGTTCGAGGCGAAAATCACGTCATTTCGGCCCGCTTCCTCCACGTCACGGACCATCTGGCCCTTGAGCGAAAGGTCCTCGAAGACCGCCTCGATGACGACGTCAGCGTCCTGAAGGCCCGCGAAGGTCGTCGTCCCCGTGGTTTGCAGCATGAGGGCATTGGCCTGCTGCTCGGAGAGCCGCTTGCGCTTCACACGGCCATCGATGATGCCGCGGACGTAGCGAAGGCCGGCCATCACGCCCTTCGCATCCCGGTCCTTGAGGCGCACCGGGATCTTGGCGACCGCTGTCGTGACGTACGCGATGCCCGCGCCCATGAGGCCGGCGCCCAACATGCCAACCTTCTTGACCTCGCGTGGCTTCACGTTCGGATCGTCGACACCCGAGTCCTTCTTCAGCGCGGTCGTGGCGAAGAAGAGGCTCATCAAGTTCGTTGATTCCATGGTGGTGAGCAGTCGGCCGAACGCGCGCGCCTCTGCAGCGAGGCCTGCCTCGAAGCCGCCTTCGAGGCCAGCTTTCACGACATCGATGATGAGGTCTTGCGCGGGGTAGTTGCCGCGCGTCTGCTTGTGCAGTTGCTTGCGCGCCTGATCGAAAAGGATTTTTCGGCCCACGGGGTTCTTCGTCAGCGCAAACTCGGTGACGGCATCTTTGTCGCGAAGCTGCTCGATGAAGCTGTCCCGCTTGGGTGCGTACCCCACCCGCGCAAGCGCCAGCGCGGCCGCCGTCTCGATCAGAATCGAGGGAGGCACTACGTCATCGACGAGGCCGAGCTTGCGCGCCTTTTTGGCGTCGAGTTGCTTGCCGGTCAGCATCATATCGAGCGCCGGCTGAACGCCGATTAGCCGCGGAAGCCGTTGTGTGCCGCCCGCACCGGGGATCAACCCCAGCTGCGATTCGGGGAGTCCGAGCTTGGTCTTCTTGCTATCGCTTGCCACGCGCGCGTGACAGGCGAGGGCGACCTCGAGGCCGCCGCCGAGCGCGACGCCGTGGATGGCGGCGACCACGGGCTTCCCGAAGTTCTCGATGCGGGCCATGGCCTTGTGCCCTTCGAGGGAGATGCGCTCGCCGTCCTCCGCGGAGGTGACGGTTTCGAGCATCGTGACGTCGGCGCCCGCGATGAAGCTGTCCTTCTTGCCAGAGGTGAAGACGACCGCCTTGATATCATCGTCGCTCTCGACCGCGCTGAACACCTCGGTGAAGGTGTCGACGAAGTCGTCCTTCAACGTGTTCATCGGCTCGCCGGGAATGTCCATACGAACGATGGCTACGCCGTCGTCGCGCTTCTCGATGGTGAGTCCTTCGTTTGCCATCACTCTGCCTCCAACACCATGGCTGCGCCCAAGCCGCCGGCCGCGCAGGCCGTACAAAGGGCTAGGTTTCCGCCCCGCCGCTTTAGCTCGCGTAGGGTCTGCGTGATCTGTCGGGCTCCGGTGGCCGCGAACGGGTGCCCGATCGAAATGGAGCCGCCGGTCACGTTGAACTTGTCCCAATCGATCTCGCCGATCTTTTCGGAGCGGCCGAGGTTCGTCTGTGCCCACTCCGCGGACTCGAACGCCTGCGTATTCGACAGAATTTGCGCGGCGAAAGCCTCGTGCATGTCGATGAGGTCGAGGTCCGCGACCTTCACCCGAGCCCGGTCGAGAGCGATCGGTGTGGCGTATGACGGACCCATGAGGAGCTGGCCCGCCGGGTCGAGGGCGGCAAACGCGTAACTGCGAATGAAGCCGAGGACGTCGAAGCCGGCCGCCTTGGCCTTGTCCTCGCGCATGAGGAGCAGTGCGCTGGCCCCGTCGGTCAGCGGCGAGCTGTTCGCTGCCGTCACCGTGCCGTGCTTGCGGTCGAATGCGGGCTTGAGCTTCGCGTAGTTCTCGATCGCGGTGTCCTTGCGAATGAGGTTGTCCTCGCGGATCGCTTCGTTGAAGCGATTGGGAACGAAGACTTCCATCACTTCGTCATCTAGCTTGCCTTCCGCCCATGCTTTGGCGGCGAGTGAGTGGCTTCGGTGGGCGAACTCGTCTTGAGCTTCGCGGCCGATGTGGTTTTCCTTCGCCATCTTCTCGGCGCTGTCGCCCATCGAAAGACCGGTCGAGAACTCTTTGATTGCCGGGGGTACGGGGGCGAGGTCCCGGGGGCGAAGGCCCGCGAAGGCCTGCATGCGCTCGCCGATGCTTCTTGCCCTGGTCGCTGCCATGAGGGCTTCGGCGAGACGCTTCGACACGGTGATCGGCACGTTGCTCGCGCTGTCAGCGCCGCCGGCGACGCCTGTGTCGATGGTGCCGGCCATGATCGCCTCGGCAACGTTCACTGTCGACTGATAGCTCGTCGCACAGGCGCGCGAGACGCTGTAGGCCTCGATGCTCTTAGGCATCCCCGTCGCCAGCACGATCTCGCGAGCGATGTTCGGCGCTTCGACCGACGGGACGACCTGCCCGTAGACCAGCTGTTGGATCTCTTTCGGGTCGAGGTCGATCCGCTGCAGCATTTCGGAGACCACGATGTTGGCCAAGTCGAGGGCGCCGACCTCACGATACGCCGACCATTGCTTTGCGAAGGGCGTGCGCAATCCGGCTACGATCGCCACGCGTTTTCCATTAGATTCCATGCGCCGAGCTCCTGAAATGAACGGTGATTCAGTGGAAGGAGAGAGCCTGAAACCGGGCCCCGATGATGTCAAGCGAGGAGACCGTCGTTGACCAACACGCGCGGACCCCTAGACTCACCCGGTGCGCAGCCTGCCCCTGATGCAAAGCCGGTCCGCAGTCTACGAAGACTGGACCGCGCGACCCGACGATTTCAACGCGATCCCGCTTCTGCGCGATGCGCGCGGCCGCCAGTACACCTATCTGCGCCTCAGCGTGACAGACCGCTGCGATCTTGCATGCGAGTACTGCATGCCGCCAAGCGGGGAGGACGATCACACGCTCCGCCGCGACCTGCTGACTTTCGAGGAAGCTGCACGCGTGGTGTCGGTGTTCGCGTCCGCTGGCATCCGCCGGGTGCGGTTCACGGGCGGTGAGCCGTTGGTGCGCAAAGACATCGTGCGCCTCGTCGAGCTCGTGCACCGGCGCACCGAGGTCGAGCAACTCGTCATGACTACGAACGCCACGCGGCTTTCGGAGCTCGCGCGACCGCTCCGTGATGCCGGGCTCCACGGCGTGAACGTGTCGATCGATACGCTCGACGCCGACCGGTTCGCCGAAATCACCCGGGGTGGCGATCTGCGCCGGGTGCTGGCTGGGATTCACGCTGCTCTCGATGTCGGGCTCGACGTGAAGCTCAACACCGTGCCGCTCCGAGGGCGCAACCACGACGAGCTCGGTCGCATCGTCGACTTCGCGTGGTCACTCGGAACGAGCCCACGGTTCATCGAGCTGATGCCGCTCGGCGAGGGCGCCAAGCTTCCGCCAAGCATGCGAATGAACGCCGACGATGTTCTCGAGGTGCTTGGCGACCGGGTGTCTGGCGAGGCGCCCGTCGGCGTCGAAGGGCACGGCCCGGCGCGCTACAGGGCCGCCGCCGATGGCTCTGGGCATCGAGTGGGCTTCATCACTCCGATGAGCAACGAGTTTTGCGACACCTGCAATCGGGTCCGGGTCACCGCGCGGGGCGACATCCGCGCCTGCCTCGCGTCGCGACGCGCAGTCAGTCTTCGCAACATCATCCGCGCCGGCGGCGACGACCTCGACCTTGCATGGGCAATGGTGTGGTCGTTGTCCGGCAAGGATCGCGGGCATCATTTCTTGGAGCAGGCCGAAGACGAGCATGAACGCGTCGGGATGAGTCTCATCGGCGGATAGGCTACAGGCGCGTGGTGTTGATCAGGATCATGATGGCCTGCCTGTTGATGGCGGCCTGTTCAAGCGAATCAGTGGACCTTCAGGTGTGGACCCCCGAGGACCACGCCCACCTCCCCGACACCCAAGTCGACCCCAACCGGGTCCCGCAACAAGAACGCCCCGACCTCACGGTCGGCGATTTGTTGTGGCAGCGGAACTGTGCGCGATGCCACGGCACCGACGGCAAGGGAGGTCGTGAAGCCGCCATCGACTTCGGCAACGCAGAATGGCAGGCGGGCATTGCCGACGCGGCCATCGCGAGAACGATCGCAAGAGGCAAGCCCCCGACGATGCCGGCTTTCGCCGAGTTGCTGTCTGCCGAGCAGATCCGGCACCTGGTAACCCATCTGCGCACGCTAGGCGAGCAAGGGCAGTAGCCATAGAGGGGTGGCAGTGGCAGTGCTCAGTGGCAGTGCCAGTGCTCAGTGGCAGTGCCAGTGCCAGTGCCAGTGTCAGTGCCAGCGCCCGTGACAGTGCTCAGTGTCAGTGTCAGTGCC
>CBDURI010000070.1:0-10884 GCA_965369435.1 uncultured bacterium | reverse complement strand
AGCTTGCCGGAGTCGATCATCGACTTGAGCTGCTTGAGCATCGAGTTGTACTCGGAGAGGCGCTTGGCGGCGCGTGCTTCACGGGCGGCAGCCTCAGCGAGCGCAGCTTCCATGGCATTGATCTCGCCGGTGTAGCCCTTCACGAGCTTGTTGAGATTGGCCTTGTCCTTCTTGCACTGTTCGAGCGACGTGCCCGTGGCTTGGCCTTGATTCTCGAGCTCCGCGATGCGGGCGTCCTTGGCCCTCAGCTCGTCTTTTTTGCAACCTGCTGACAGCATCAGGCTGACAGCCAACAAAAGCACCCAGCTTGTTCTATACATATGCCCCTCCAAAAGGATTGTTCTCTAATTGGGTCCGGCACCTTATCAAGCGACTGGGACAAGGCAAGTAGTTCGTGGCCCCAGGGAACGTAGGAGCGGAGTTGGCGCTGGCATCATACCGAAATCTCAGGTGACTTGGGGCGAGGTCGCTAGCGCTGGCCAGCGACTACGCGCCGCTCTTCGAGGATGTTGATGTCCGCGATTCTCCACTGGTCGGTGGGCCGAGCGAGGGTGATCAGGGCGTCGTAGGAGTTGGTGCGCATGTGAGTGTGGCCCCAGTGGCCGACCGAGCCGGTTGCGTTCCATCGGGTGCGGTAGCGGAGGGTGCCGGGCTCTGCCGACTCCTCGGGCGTCACGTCGAGCAGCTCGACCTCGCGAACTCGAACCCGAGCCCCGCCTTGATTCTCGAGCCGGAGACCCTTGCGCATCTCGAGGTAGACTCGCTCCAAGACGTCGCCCGACAGGCTCTGCGCCAGCCGGTCGAAGACGACTTCTTCTTGGCGGAAGTCGAGGGCTCGGTAGATGTTGTACAGGAGGGCGTGGATGGTTGGGGCCGCTTCCTCCCCCGATGGAGTTCGGATGCTTGCAGGTACCGGGACCTCGATGGAGCGAATCGGGGGGGCGAGCCAACCTCCGGCCACTAGTACCAGTGCGCCGAGCCCCGCCAGCCACGAGCGCCGACGGGCGGCCACGACGAGCAAGCCGAGGGCAAGGAGGCTCGCGCCCAGGAGGGGCATCGAAATCGACACATGCGATTGCGGCGCCACGACTTCGAGCTCACCGGGGAGGGCGGTTCCTTTGAGGTAATTGACCCAGTGCAGCTCCGGGTCGTCGGCGGTGAGGAACGAGGGCATCGGGCCGGCTTCATCGGTCGCGGACGCGGGCACGCGGGTGATGCGTTCGTCGAAGAGATCCCAGGTGAGGCGCACGTCCTTGGGGATGCCGTCGACGGGGTAGACGAAGATGGCGCCAATGATGGCGTTCGTGCCGTCGATCGCTTCGTCGGGCGTGACAACGCGAGTCATACGCAGTCCCCGTTTGAGGAAATGGATCCGATCGAGGATCGGCTCCGCCTGCTCCCCGTCAATGACGACCCGGGTTCGATCTTTCAAGAAAGCCGCGAGTTTCTGCAAGATCTCGTCCCGTTGGTCGGCGGGGATCGACTGGTGAGCCTTGATGTCGATGTCCATGAAGCGCGCCAGGTCGAGTGGGCGAACGACGAACTCTTTTCGGACCTCGAACGGCTCGATGTAGAGGAAGACGTTCATCGGGCTGCCGTACTTGCGATTCAGCGTTCGGCGGGCAAAACGAGTGTAGAAAGGGTCATTCCAGTCCAAGGTGAGCGCCTCGCCGGCCGCGAGATACCGGAAGTCGTTTACGGCGATGCCGTGGTGATAGACGACGAAGCCGATGTCGGTTGCTGCGTAGCCTTCTGCCGTGAGTGCGGGCTCGAAGACGATTTCGTCGGGCTGCGCGCGTAGCGGATAGCGGAGTTTGAGGAAGACCACGTCTTCGGTTCCCTCGCCGGGGAGGGGGTCGCCGGTGATCTCGTCGCGATCGACGCGCTTGCGGCGGGCGAGCTCCTCGATGGTGCCCTTCAGCAGGCGGCCGTCGGCACGGATCGAGAGGCCGGCGTCCGTCGGTATCTGGGTGGGCAGATTCGTCGCGGAGGAGGCTGATACGATGAGCTCGCGTAGGGCGTCCGCGTCGGTGGCGTCGATCTCGAGCTCGACCACGATGCCGTCGTCGTCGATGAACGCCTCCATGATGGTGCTGGCAGTCATGGCGCGCGTGATCATGACGGCGTCGGCCGATGCGGGAGCGGTCGTGAGTGAAAACGCCAGTGCGAGCAGTAGGGCACGGACGATCACCGGCATGCCTCGGTTCCTGTCGCGCAGGTGAGGCGTTCGACGCTGCCGGTCATCACGGTGAGGAAGTCGCCGTCGCTGGGTGGCTGGGCTGCGGGGTCGACCACGATGATAGTGATTCCTCGTTTGCGGAGTTGCTGTTCGGTTGTCGGAAGCGGCTGCGCTTCCCAGAGCATGAGCTTTGCCGGATGGCGCTCGAGAAGAGCATCGAGGGTTCGAAGGTCTTTCGGCGTGAGTGCTTCGCCTGGCTCGAAGTGCATGCTCTCGATGCGAAGTCGATAGGCCTCTGCGAGGTACTGGTAGACCGGGTGGGACGCGAGCATCGGTTGGTCGCGCCAGGTGTTGGCAACCGCGCGCAGGCGAGTGTCGAGCTGAGTCAAGTCATGTTCAAGCGCCGCGAAGCGACCATGAATCGCCTCCTCGCTTGCCGGCGACAGCTGAATCAGACCTTCACGGACGCGGCTCGCCTGGCAAAGGGCAAGGCGCAGATCGAGCCAGGTGGTGAAGGCGGTGTCGCCGTGTGCGTGCTCGCCGGCGGGTCCGTGTTGGTGCGACGCCGTTTCTTGCGCTGGCAGGAAGGTATCGCGGCAACCGTTAGCGGTGACCACCATGCGCGACTTCGGGAGCGTCGCGTGGCGTACCCAGCGCGCGTAGCCCGCACCGTTGAGGAAGATCAGGTCCGCGCCTTGGAATCGGCCGATCGTCTCGGGGCTGGGCTTCCAGAATGCAGGATCGACGTCAGGAGGCGCAGGGAAGACCACGTTGACATTCTCAGGCGCCAGGCGTTGGGCGAAGTACGCGAGGGGGTAGTTGACGGTGTAGACGGTTGCCCGGTGCTCATCGGTGCGCGCCGGCGCTTGCTGTGTGTTCTTCGCCGAGCAGCCAGCTGCGAGGAGCGTGATAAGGATCGTCACGCGTGCGGACTGCGTCGCACGGCGGAACACCATCAGGAACCCCGCAAGACCAAATTCTGAAGCCATGTTTCTCCGTAGTAGGCGAGCATGAACCCGAAGAGCGCCGCCAGTGCCACGCTTGTACCCACCATCAGGAGCACCTCGGCG
Organism: uncultured bacterium; assembly: GCA_965369435.1. Taxonomy (GTDB): domain Bacteria; phylum Myxococcota_A; class Polyangia; order Polyangiales; family Houyiibacteriaceae; genus SG8-38. Next base: position 7,635 of record CBDURI010000070.1, on the reverse strand, counting down.
CCCATGATCTGCATGCCTTTCCAGCGGCTGCAACCCAAGCGCGTCATCGTGCGGAGCTCGTCGGCGCGAAGACGCCATGACAGTACCATCACGAGGATGAACATGAGAGCGGTGGCGAGCCCGACCGTCCACACGATGATCTGGAGGACTCGTTCGAAGCGGAAAATCTGCGCGTTCAGCCCCTCGACGACCTGGGCGGGGCGGAGGAGCTGCCGCGCGGTGTCGTCTATCAAGCGGCCTCGCAACAGGACGCCGGTCTTCTCGTTGTTCGGGACGATGATGACAGCGCTCAGGGGATGGCTCGCGGGGTCGCCGTGGAAGTGGAAGCTGTCGGCGTTTGCTTCGGTGATCTCGTTGTACTGAACTAGCTTTGCGTTCGCAGTTGCTGTTCCGTCTTTGCGTTGTAGGACGACGTCTCCACTGGCGGTCGTGAGATCCTGGTGGCCGTGGCCGAGCCCCTCCGCCACCCAGGCGGTTTTTACATCGACGAATACGGCGCGGTCGTCGGGGCCATACGAAGGCCGGAGTATGCCAACGATGCGTAGTCGTAATGGATAGACGCCGGCGAGGTCGAAGAGAGTGGACGGTGAGGTCAGCATCGAATCGCCGGGGCTCAGCTCGAGCGAGGCTGCGACTTCCGACCCGAGCACGCACTCGCCCAGCGTGGCCAGCGCGCGGCCATCGCCGATCTGTAAGCCGCGGAAGGCGAAGTAGTCCAAGCTCGTGCCGACCACCGGGAACTGCTGCGCCGACAAGCCGGTTCGAATCGGGATGGCAAGGGCCAGGCCCGTATCGTCAACTTCGTCGGCGTCGGCTGCGGTCAAGGCCTCGACGCCTTTGGGCTGAAAGTAGAGCGCCTCGACGACGAGGTCCAAGCTGCTGCCCTTCTTGCCAAGCAAGAGGGGAGTACTCTGCGCGCGCGCCATCAGTGATTGTTGAATGACCTCGCTCATCGCGCGCATCACGAGGGGCAAGCCCAAGAACACCGTCAGCGAGAGGACGAGCAAGAGCGTTTTGGCGCGGTTGTGGCTGAGGTAGCGCCAGGCGAGGTACAGGCTGTCCCTCATGGGGCGGCTCGTGCGAAGTCGGAGACATCGATGACCTGATCGAAGCGGTCGAGTAGGCCGTGATCGTGGGTCACCATCAGGAGTGTCATGGAATGGGCGTCGCACTGTTCGAACAGGAGCTCGAGGACTTGCTGTTTGGTCGCGGGATCCAAGTTGCCCGTGGGTTCGTCCGCGAGGACGAGTTGCGGGGCGGTGACGAGGGCGCGCGCGATGGCGACGCGCTGGCGTTCGCCCTGGGAGAGCTCGCTTGGGCGACGCTGGAGGAGCGGTTCGATCCCGAGGTCGGCCGCGAGACGCCGGGCTCGGGCGTGCGCCTCGTGGTCGAGGTCGAGGTCGCGATGGAGCCGGTACGGGTAGAGAATGTTCTGCAACACGTCGAGGTATTCGAGAAGCAGGAATTCTTGGAACACGAACCCGAGGTGCGTGATGCGAAAGGAACGTCGAGCCGCAGGCGACAAGCGGTCGACGCGCACGCCCGCGGTTTCGATGTCACCGGCCGCCGGTCGCTCGATCCCCGAAACCAGGTTGAGCAGGGTCGTCTTCCCCGAGCCACTCGGCCCAATGGCGGCGACTTTCGTCCCGCCCACGATTCCCAACCTGGGAACGACCAGGGCGAACCCAGGTTGCGTGTACTCGAAGCGTACGTCTCTAAGCTCGATCATCGGAAGCGGTGGGGAAGGGGCGGGCGGCTCAATCCTTGGCGAGTTCGCCCCGACGTAATTGGCGGTACATCACGAGGCCGTCACGGAGGATTCTGAGCGCCTCATCGCGCTCTTGCATGCCCTCGACGACGACCTCCTTGTGCTCGAGTGCCTTGTAATCTTCGAAAAAGCGCTGAATTTCTCGGAGCTTGTGCTCGGGGAGGTCCGCCAGCTTCCTGCGGTCCTGGTAGACGGGGTCGTTCGCGCTGACCGCGATGATCTTGTCGTCGATCCCCTTGTCATCGCTCATCCGCATCACACCGATGGCCCGCGCGGTCATGATCGTGAGCGGCACGACGGGCTCCTGGCCGAGGACGAGGGCATCGAGAGGGTCGCCGTCATCACAAAAGCTCCGGGGCACAAAGCCATAGTTGGCCGGATAGTGAACCGCACTGAAAAGCACCCGATCGAGCCTCAAAAGACCACTCTCCTTATCGAGCTCATACTTGTTCTTACTCCCCATCGGCACCTCAATGACGACCGGAAACGTCTCCCCCAACAGATCCTCATCAATATAAACGTCATGCCAAGGATGCATACAACCCCTTATACCACCCCCCCCAAGACCTTCCCACGTTCGATTCTACGCAACCCAGCGGCTCGGTGGCCGACGTTGGAGTATGTCACTGCCGCGCCCCGTCCTGCCGAACACGACCTACATGTTGACCCGGAGATGCATGGGTCGACGCTTTCTGCTTCGCCCCGACGCCGCCATCAACAATATATTCGTATACTGCCTTGCCCGGGCGGTCGAGAAGTACGGTGTTGAGCTTCATGCGGCCTGTGTGATGAGCAATCACTACCACCTGATACTCACCGACGTGCGGGGCGTCCTTCCCGATTTCACCGCCTGGCTCAACCGACAGCTGGCCGTCTGCATCAAGCGTGTGCGCGAGTGGGACGAAGTCGTGTGGGAGCCGAACGTCGCGTGCAGTGCTGTCGAGCTCACAGGAGCGTCCGAAGTGTTGGATAAGGTCGCGTACGTGATCCTCAATCCAGTGAGTGCTGCGCTCGTCCGATCTCCGGAGCGGTGGCCCGGCGTAGTGACGACGGTGCGAACGCTCCGCGGAGGCACGATGAGCGCCAGGCACCCCAAGGTGTGGTTCAAGAAGGAAGCTCCAGATGGCGCTACTCTGACGTTCACGGCGCCGACGTGCTTCGCGGACCAGGAGCACTACCACAGCGCGCTCGAATCGCTGTTGGTAAGCCGCATCGAGCAGGTAAGAACGAGGATGCGTCGGCAGGGGAAGGGTTACCTGGGACGAACGCGCGTTCGCAAGACGGTTGTGTCGGATCGACCTGCAACCAAGAAGGAACGCTTCGGTCGAAGTCCAACCTTCTCCGCGCTAACGCGGTCTAGATGGCTTGCGGCGGTCAAGAAGCTCCGTGCTTTTCGAAGCGCTTATCGGACGGCGTACGAAGCGTGGCGAAATGGAAAGTGGGACGTTGAGTTTCCACTAGGGACATGGTGGGTGGCGCGGCACGCCGGCGCCATCGTGGTCGCGTAGCCGCGCGACTTCGCCTTCGACTGCGGAGTTCAGGCTCCTGTACGCGCGATGCGCGGGTCCCCTGCGAGTGCGACGCAGGGAGCCCCGTCAGGAGCAGGCGTATGCGGTCGGTGTGACGGTCCGTTGTAGAACAGCGCCATACCAATACCCAGGGGCCGGTCGGAATTTCCGCCGCGCCGGCAATGCAGGCTCCGTTCATCGGAATTGAACCTGGGAAGGGCGGTGGTGGTCACGGAACCTGGGAAGGGTTGCGGGGTGGGGGGGGAATGGGTGAGAGTAGGCATTGAGATGGAGCGGGTATGATTTTGGATCGGTTTAAAGTGGAGGGGCGGGTTGCGGTGGTGACCGGTGCGGGGCGGGGGATCGGGCGGGGGGTTTCGATCGCGCTAGCCGAGGCTGGGGCCAATGTGGTTCTTGCTGCGCGGCGGGAGCACACGCTTCAGGAGGTCGCGAGCATCGTCGAGCAAAATGGTGGACGCGCCTTGGTGGTGCCCACCGATGTGCTGGTTCCGGAGCAACTCGACCGACTCGTCGAGTGCGCACTTTCGGAGTTCGGCGGGGTCGATTTTCTGGTCAACAATGCGGGTGGGACCCTGCCGGGGCCCGCTATGCAGTGCACCGACGATGAGCTCAACAAGTCCTTCAACTTCAACGTGACGACGGCGTTTCACATGTCTCGCGCGTTGGCGCCTTCCATGGCGGAACGGGGCCATGGCGCCATCGTGAACATCACCTCCGGGCTTTCCCATTTGGTGGACAACGGGTTCGTGGCGTACGGCACCGCCAAAGCCGCGATGTCGCACATGACTCGCTTGCTTGCCCATGAGTGGGCGCCCCATGTGCGGGTCAACGCGATCGCGGTCGGGGCGACGGAGACCGATGCGCTCGCGATGGTAACGGCCGACAAGGCGCTAGCGAAGCAGATGGAGGATCTAACGCCACTTCGCCGGCTTGGCACGGTCGAAGACATCGGCGCAGCGGCCCTGTACCTGCTTTCGGACGCGGGGAGTTGGGTGACCGGCAAGGTCCTCGAAGTCGATGGCGGCACGGTCGACTCCAACTGGCCGTTCGCGATGCCGAGCGGGCTGAGCGGACCGCAGGGAGCTTGAGCCATGAAGTCAGCAACCATCGATTCGTTTTCCGATGATACCGGCACGGTGGAGGTCCGCGATGTCCCGGCTCCGAAGCCAGCCGCGGGACAAGTTCGCGTGCGCATGAAAATGGCGCCGGTCAACCCTTCGGATTTCAACTACATCGATGGCATTTACTTGCGTTCGTTTGCCCGCATGATCTGGAATCAGGGGGTGGAACACCCCACCGATCTTCCGGGCTCGGACCTTTTCCCCGCGCCGCCTTATGCCCTCGGGGTCGAAGGGGTCGGGGTGGTTGAGGAGTCAGGCGGAGGGTTCCTTGGCAAGCGGCTGGTCGGCAAGCGCGTAGCGGTCGTGAGTGGACCGCCCCATGGGACTTGGCAGGAGCAGACGCTGATCGATGCCCGCCGCGCTTTTCCAGTACCGCGTTCCCTCAGCGATGCGCAAGCGTGCTCGTTCTTCGTCAATCCGCTCACAGCTCTGGTCTTGGTGAGGCATCTGCTGCAAGTCCCGCGGGGCGCGGTGCTGCTGCAAACCGCGGCGGGGTCGGCTCTCTCCCAGATGGTGCGCAACCTTGCCCGCGCGGATGGCTTTCGGGTGATCGATGTCGTGCGCAGCAGGGCAGGCGCCGATCGGCTGAAGCAGGGCGATAGCAAGTACGTCGTCGCGCTCGAAGATGAGGATCTCCTCGAAGCGGTTCACCGAATTGCGCCGGGCGGTGTGGACTATGTCCTCGATTGCGTAGGCGGCGCGACGGGGTCGACCGTGTTGCGTGCTCTCACTCCGCGGGGCCGCATGGTTTGCTACGGAACTTTGAGCCGCGAGCCGATCTCGCTGCCTCCCCGGGACATCATCATGCCGATGACGAGCATCGAAGGGTTCTATCTGGCCGCGTATCTGGCCAGCCGCACCCTGTTTCAGCGCATCGGGTTGGTGCGCAAGACAGCCAAGCTCATCGAGAGCGGCGTGCTGGGCACCTCCGTCGAGCAGACCTACCGGCTCGATGATCTGCATGCAGCTCTCGAGCACGCGCGCCGACCCGGCCGCACGGGCAAGGTGCTTCTCGACTTGAGCTGAGCGACGGCTTTAGTCGTCGGGGGTCTCGGGATCGTCGCCGCCGCGCCCGGACGCAACGTGCGCCAAACGCCCTTCGTGCAGCATCCGCTCGAGGGCGTGCTGGATCTCCTGCGCGAAGATCACCCCCGCAGCCTCGAGCGCGATGGGTTTGAGAGTGCTCAGCAGTTGTCCGGAATTGTCGAGGCCGCCGTCGCGGAGGCGGTCGCTCATGTGTTCCTCGAAGTGAAGGCTGAGCTCGTTCGCCGCTTTGGACAGGTGGCGCGCTAGGATCCCTGCGGCCCCGTTCGCGGTTTCCACGTCGATCCCGTTCGCTTCGAGGATGAGGACGATCTTCAACAACGCGGGACTCCTCACCAAGTATTGATTGGCTTCGCGTTCGAGCAGTCCGGCTTTGACGAGCGCGGCCAGCAACCCCGGCGGCCGATCCGAGAGTCGCTCCTGGATCTCCACCTCGGTGAGCAGCTCCGGGGCATCTTCGCTCCATGGCGTACGGAGCTCGGCCTCGAACCCCAGCCAATCCTCGAGTGAGGTTTGTCCGCAGTCGAGCTGATCCAGCAGGTTGCGGATGGCCCGGATCTGGAGACCCCTGTCCTGGAGTCGCGCGATCAGCTCGAGCCGTTCGACGTGCCTAGGACCATAGAAGGCCTTTCGCCCGCGCCTGACGGGTGAGGGCAGCGCGCCCTTGCTCTGGTAGAAACGAATCGTCCGGCTTGGCACTCCCGTGTGGGCGGCAAGCTGGTCGATCGTGTACGTGGCCTCGTCTTGCTCCGTCATCCTGCAAGCAGGTCATTCAACCTGGGTAGGTTGGAATTCAACCTGGGTAGGTTGGGGTTCAACCTGGGTAGGTTGGGATTATGCGTGGGCTTGGCGCCAATCGCGAGACATCTTGTCGGCTAGGAAGCCGGGTAGAATCGCTGCGGCGGTGAAAGCGGCCCATGCAGCCAGTGTGATCCAAAGAAACTCCATGTGGCACCTCCCATTGGTTCATTCATAACTCTGCCAGTTGTGACTGTCAAGGTTAAGGGCGTGCTCGGTAGCCGAAAACATAGTAATTACACGGCGTAATGAAGCCACTCATGATCGTTTGCACCGACTTCTCCGCCTGTTCGGGCGCCGCTCTGCAGAGGGCTGCCGACATTACCGCGCGAGATGAGACACGCGTGTTCTTGATTCACGTGTGCGATCCCAAGAAGGCCAAAGGGCCCGCGGGCCGTGAGCTGTCCGAAGGGGACGGGCAGAGCTGGGACGAGGACTCGATGCACCAGCTCAAGGAAGCGCGGCTTCGCTACTTCGGTCATCTCAACGATACCGACGTGCAATACGACGCGATTCCAAGCGCGCATCCGGCGATGGAGATTTGCAAGATCGCTGAGGACACGAAGGCGAGCCTCATCGTCCTCGGGTCGCATGGGCGCACGGGGGTGTTGCGCCGCCTACTGGGAAGCGTTGCCGAGGCGACCGTCCGTCACGCGCCCTGCAGCGTGTTTGTGGTTCGCGAGGCCGCTATTCGGACTTGAGCTTGGCCTTGATGTTGAGCAAGCGCTGCTTGATGTCGCTGCCCAATGCCTTGAGCTCGTCGCTGACCTCGTCGGCCTTCGCGTCGAAGCGCCGCTCGAAATCTTCGAGACGTGGCTGAATCTCGTCCCACGCATCCTTGGCATCCATGCCGGCGAGGTGCATTTTCACCCGAATCTCGTCCGCGGCTCGTTTGAGGTCGTTGCGGGTGTCTTCCAAGTCCTGTTTCAGCGTCTTGTCTGCTTCTTCTGCGCTCATCGTCGCCTCCTTCTGAGGGGTTCCAAGCGATACCAGGATTGCATCGAACGTGCCAACGGGGGCTGGGGGCTTTTCGGGGGCCGCGAGGGGTCACAGGCGCACACTGTTCGCCGGTCGCGCACCGGCACGCACGATTGGCGCGGCCGCGGGAGCCATTTCATTGCGGTTTCGGCGTAGAGTCCAGGGCTCCGGCCCCTGTCGAAGTTGGCCCGCCGCATGCATATATACTCGCTGGAGAACAAACATGACGGACCCCGCTGCCAATGGCCTCCGTGAACGATTCCTTAGAGGACGCTGAGTAGCGTGCGAATCGAGAAGCGAGCCCAAGCAAATCAGGTTGCTCCGAGTATGAGCGACTACGAACAGGAGCGAGCGTCGTTCTCCTGGGAATCCGTGCGCGCGGAGCTCGATGCTCTGC
>CBDURI010000069.1:0-11110 GCA_965369435.1 uncultured bacterium | reverse complement strand
AGGATCAACGCGTGCGCGAGACCGATCGTCGCGAGAACGAGCTCTATCCGAGTCATTCCCCGAGGCAGAAACGTCATCATGGTGATGATGGGCACCAGGACCCAGCCAAAGCTCGCGATACCGGCACGGGCGGCGAACGGAAGACCGCTTTTGCCGGAAGAGAACCACCCGAGGCAAAACGATAGCGCGACCAGCGCGCTGATGACACTCAGGTTGCGCGCGAAGGAGCCGGCACTATCGAGCCGGGTGAGCGCGGCGCTGGACCACGCGTCGCCTCCCGACGGAATCAGCACGTGGTTGAGGACCAAGTCCGCGAGGGCCGCGATGCCCGCCATCCATGCGAGCGGCGGCACCGCTTCGAAGAGGGGCGAACGTTCGTCGTCGGATGAATCGATGCCCTCGCTCAAGGTGTCCGGACCCTACGCGGGCAATCTAGCGTATTCAAGGCACTCTGCTAAGACCGTTCAGATGACCCACGTCCGCAACGACTGGACCAAGGAAGAGGCGCGCGCGCTTCACGATCTGCCTCTGACCGACCTGTTGTTCCGGGCCCAAGAGGTGCATCGCGCGTCGCAGCCGCGTGATTCGGTTCAGCTTTGTTCGCTGCTGTCGATCAAAACCGGCGCGTGCCAAGAGGATTGCTCGTACTGCCCGCAGAGCTCGAAGTATGACACGGGCGTCGAGGCTGAGCGCCTGATGGACGTCGACGATGTGCTTGCCAAAGCGCAAGAGGCAAAAGCGGCGGGCGCGAGCCGGTTTTGCATGGGCGCGGCGTGGCGGAGCCCGAAGAAGGGAAGCCGGCAGTTTCAACAGGTGTTGGAGATGGTGAGTGGCGTTCGCGCACTCGGCCTCGAAGCGTGTGCAACCCTCGGGATGCTCGACGACGAGCAAACCCAGGACCTCAAAGAGGCCGGGCTCACCGCGTACAATCATAACCTGGACACCTCGGAGGAGTACTACGGGGAGATCGTCACGACCCGCACGTACAAAGACCGTCTGGACACGATCGAGCGTGTGGCGGCCGCCGGCATTGCCGTTTGTGCCGGGGGCATCATCGGGATGGGCGAGAGCATCGACGACCGTGTCGACATGCTCGTCACGCTCGCCAACCTTTCCCCGCAGCCCGAGAGCGTGCCCGTCAATGCACTGGTGGCGGTGCCAGGCACCCCCCTCGGTGAGCAGACGCCCGTCGACTCGCTCGAGCTGGTTCGGATGTGCGCTACGGCTCGCATCCTCATGCCTGGCGCCCGAGTACGGCTTTCCGCCGGTCGAGCGGCGCTCAGCCGCGAAGCGCAGCTACTCTGCTTCATGGGTGGCGCGAACAGCATCTTTTTCGGCGATAAACTACTCACCACCGGAAACCCCGATCACGACGCGGACCTCGAGCTGCTGCGCGACGCAGGGCTCTCGCCGCTCGAACCGGACCCGGCGGAGGGCGGCCCGAGGTCACGTCGGAACCCCGCCGAGACAGCATCGGACGCCGCAGAGTAGGGTCCAGCACTGAAATTGTTGGGTTTTCAGGCTGCGTCTTTATTGAATTTGATTTGCAACTTCTGGCCGCTATAAAGAAACCATGCTCGTTTGCCACTGCCATGCAGTCAACGACCACACGATTCGACGATGCGTCAACGACGGCGCCCGTAGTCGGAGCGACGTCCGTGAGGCCTGCGGTGCGGGCAGCTCGTGCGGCGCCTGCCGTCCGGCAATCGATCGGTTGATCGAGCTGCAGCACGACGCGCAAGGCGCGGTCGACGCGCCCGGCACGCAGGGCTGACGCCGCAGCTGATAACGCCTTTCAACTTCATACTCAGCGCATTGCAACGAGTATGGGTCGTCTCTATAGATCGCGCGAAGGAAAATTCATGAAGGGCAACGAAGACGTCATCCACCTGCTCAACGAGGTACTCACCTCGGAGCTCACCGCCATCAACCAGTACTTCATCCATCACAGGATGTGTGAGGACTGGGGCTTCAATAAGCTCTCTGCGAAAAAGCGCGGGGAGTCGCTCGAGGAGATGAGCCACGCGGACGCGATCATCGCCCGCATCCTCTTCCTCGAAGGCGTGCCCAATATGCAGCGCTACTTCCCCGTCAAGGTCGGCGAAGATGCGGTCGAGCAGCACCGCCTCGACCTCGAAGTCGAGTACGACGCGGTCAAGCGTTTGAACGCGGGCATCGCCATGTGTCGCGACAAGGGCGACAACGGCACCCGCGAGCTCCTCGAGACGATCCTCCAGCAAGAGGAAGAGGGCATCGATTGGCTCGAAGCGCAGCTTCACCTCGTCAACACGATCGGCCAGGAACGCTACCTGGCCGAACAGATGGGATGAACGCTCACCCGCTTGCTGGTCAGCCTGCGCCGTCGGACGTCCTAGTCGACGTCGCCAAGCTCCTCGCCGCGTACTACGACGGCAAGCCCGATCCGAACGAGCCGAGTCATCGCGTGAGCTTTGGCACCTCAGGCCACCGAGGGTCGTCTTTTCGTCTTAGCTTCAACGAGGAGCACGTCCTCGCGATCACGCAGGCCATCTGTGACTATCGCGCCGCCGAGGGGATCGATGGCCCGCTTTACGTGGGCGTCGATACCCACGCGTTGTCCGAGCCGGCCGCGAGAACCGCGCTCGAGGTTCTTGCCGGAAATGGCGTCGACGCGTGCATCGCCCAAGTGGGGCACTTCACGCCGACGCCGGCGGTCTCATTCGCAATTCTCGAGTACAACCGGAATCACGCTAGCGATGCCGACGGGATCGTCGTGACGCCATCGCACAATCCACCCGAGGACGGCGGCCTGAAGTACAATCCGCCCAACGGAGGGCCCGCCGACACCGAAGTCACATCGTGGGTCGAGGGGCGCGCCAACGAGTTGTTGGCCGAGGGCCTGAACGACGTCCGGCGCATCGCCTACGACGCGGCCGTCCGCGCGGACACGACCCACATTCACGATTTCATCACGCCTTATGTCGAAGGGCTCGACACCGTTCTCGACATGCGAGCGATTTCCAACGCGGGCCTTCGAATCGGTGTCGACCCGATGGGTGGAGCCGGCATCGAGTACTGGCCTCGCATCGCCGATCACTACGGCCTTCGAATGGACATCGTCAACGATGTCATCGACCCGACGTTTTCGTTCATGACGCTCGACCGCGACGGGAAGATCCGAATGGACTGCTCTTCTCCCTACGCGATGGCTCGACTGGTCGATCTTCGAAACCAATACGACATCGCATTTGCGAACGACACGGACTTCGATCGGCATGGCATCGTCACCAGCAGCTGGGGGCTTCTCAACCCGAACCACTACCTCAGCGTGGCGATCAGCTACTTGTTTACCGAGCGCGGATGGGACGAGCGGGCGGCGGTCGGCAAGACCCTCGTGAGCAGTGCAATGATCGACCGCGTAGCCAAAGACCTGCGCCGCCGGCTCGCCGAGGTGCCCGTCGGCTTCAAGTGGTTCGTGCAAGGGCTGATCGACGGATCGTACGGGTTCGGCGGAGAGGAAAGCGCGGGCGCTTCGTTCCTTCGCAAGGATGGGAGCGTTTGGACGACCGATAAGGACGGCATTCTCCTGAACCTCCTTGCAGTGGAGATCACGGCGACGACAGGGCAGGACCCGGGCGATTGCTACCACAACCTCACTAGCCAATTCGGTACGCCACTCTATGAGCGCATCGATGCACCCGCGACGCCTGAGCAGAAGGCCGCCCTCGCCGGGATGAGCGAGTCGGACCTCGACGCTTCGGACCTCGCCGGCGAGCCGATCCAGCAAGTGCTCACCAGGGCGCCCGACAACGACGCCCCAATAGGTGGGCTCAAGGTCACCACAGAGAATGGTTGGTTTGCCGCTCGTCCCTCGGGCACCGAGGACGTCTACAAGATCTATGCGGAGAGCTTCGTGGGCCGCGAGCACCTAGCGTCCATTCAACGCGAAGCCAAGCACTTGGTCGGCCGGGTGTTCGATAAGAACGCGTCGGGTTGAGGGGCCAGCCCAACCGTGTTTCACTCCGCCGCGTGTTTGCCCTTGTCACAGGTGGTGGCGGCCGTCTCGGTAACGTTCTCGTTCGGCAGCTCATCGAGAACGCAGAGAAGGTTCGCGTGTTGGAGCCCGCAGACTTGCCTGAGTCCCTCACGGGCCTCGACATCGAGTTCATGTCGGGTTCGGTACTCGACGCGGGGGACGTCGCGCGGGCCACGGACGGGGTAGACGTCGTATATCACCTGGCGGCGAAGATCGACCTGAGTCCCAAGAAGGACCCCATGATGTACACCCTCAACGTCGAGGGAACCCGCAAGGTCGTGGATGCGTGTCTGTCCCGCGGTCTGCGCTTGGTGCACACCAGCTCCCATCACGCCCTCGTGCGCGAGCCTCTCAATGAGCCGTTGACCGAAGATAAGCCGCTCGCGCTCGACGAGAAGTGCGAGTACCACCGTTCCAAAGCGATCGGCGAGACGATCGTGCTTGATGCCTGCGAGCGAGGTCTGGATGCGGTCATCGTGAATCCGGGGTCGATGATCGGCTCGCACGACTACGAGCCGTCGATGATCGGGAGTGTGCTGATCGACCTCTACTTCGGTCGCGTGCCCGTTCTACTGAACATGCTGAGCGACTATGTCGACGTTCGCGATGTGGCCAACGGCATGATCGCGGCTGCCGAAAAGGGTCGTCGCGGCGAGCGCTATTTCCTCACAGGAGATGTCATCCCTGTCACGGAAATGGTGTCGCTCTACGGAGAGCTGACTGGCGCCAAAGTTCCCACGCGGGCGCTGCCGCTATGGGTCGGGTGGGGCCTGCTGCCGCTCGCCTTGGCTGGCAGCGCCGTGACCAAGAAGGAGCCTTTCATCACCGCCGACATGCTCCGCGCAAGCGTGTCTAACGAAGTCGTTTCGCATGACAAAGCGCATAGCGAGCTTGGTTATACGATTCGCCCGCTCCGCGAGTCACTCACCGCCGCAGTGCAGTGGTATCGGGAGCGCGGTTGGCTCGACGCCTGACCGCGGTTTTCACGGTTGACGCGCAGCTCGTGCTACACATAGAGCACCCATGAGCGGAAGAGAGCCCAAGCGTCACCAGGACCTCGAGGACGTGATCGACGTCATCGCCGCGTCGTATGACAGTGACGCCGAGATCAACAACCTCGATAGCGCGGCCCTTCCCAACAAGCGCGCCGTCATCACGGCGTTCAATCACATCATGCCCGTGCTTTACATGGGCTTCTTCAGCACCCGCGCGCTCAACCGGACCAACCTCCGCTATGCGCTCAGCGAGCACTTGTATCCAGCGCAGGACATCTTGGTCGAGCAGATCGAGCGTGCCGTCCGCTACCAAGAGCGCATGGGACGTCTCGGCGACAAGAAGCCCGACGGTTGGAGCGAGGATGTGGTGCTGCGCCTACTCGAGAGGATTCCCGAGCTTCGGCGCCTGCTCAATGCAGACGTCCGTGCCGCGTATGATGGAGACCCGGCGGCCGTGAGCATCGAGGAGGTCATCTTCAGCTACCCCAGTGTGCAGGCGATTTCCGCGTATCGGGTCGCGCACGAGCTCTGCCTGGCCGACGTCCCCATGATCCCGCGCATCATCACCGAGTACGCGCACAGCAGATCTGGCATCGACATCAACCCCTGCGCAACAATCGGCGAAAGCTTTTTCATCGACCACGGTACGGGGGTGGTCATCGGCGCCACGGCCGTCATCGGCAGCAACGTGAAGCTCTACCAGGGTGTGACTCTGGGCGCCCTGAGCGTCGCTTGGGACCAGGCGCGTGGATGCCACGGCACCAAGCGGCACCCCACGATCGAGGACGACGTCACGATCTACGCCGGCGCGTCGATTCACGGCGGCGACACCGTCATCGGCAAGGGCTCAGTGATTGGGGGCAACGTCTGGCTCACCAAGTCCGTGGCGCCGGGCTCGAAGGTATTCGGCCGCGCGAAGTAGGGTCGGTGCCAAGCTAGCTGGCTTGGCCGAGCTTCTCTTGGACCTTGTCGTAGACGGCCTTGAGGTGGGTTAGCTCAGGGAGCTCTTCCTCGGAGATCGACACGTCGTACTTCTTCTCGACGTCGGCGACGATCTCGATGGCCATCATGCTGTCGATGCCGAGGTCCGCGAACAGGGTATCCTCGGGGATCTCCTCGACTTCGGTCACTTCGGTGATGATCTGCCTCAGCTCGTCTCTCAACGTATCCGACATGCCGCCCGTATATGCTTGCGTTCACGATCAGCGTCAAGCATTTGAAAACTGGCCGATTGGCCTGTTTCGGATGTGGTATAGACCGGGAATTAATGAGCTGGATTTCCGAAAAGGCGCACGCAGAGCTGCAGCGGGTGCGCGACGCCCAGGCTAAGCAGATCTATCCGTATTTTCGGGCCTTCGAATCCGGGGGTCTCCATACGACGATCGGCGGTAAACCCGTCGTCAACTTCAGCTCGAACGACTACCTCGGCCTGACCAACCACCCGAAGGCCAAAGAAGCAGCCAAAGCAGCGGTGGATCAGTTTGCCTGCGGGCTGAGCTCGTCGCGTGTTCAGGCAACGGCGACGTTGCACGTCGAGCTCGAGGAGCGGCTGGCGGCTTGGTACGGCTTCGAAAAGGCCCTGATCTTCACGACCGGATATCAAGCGATGGTGGGGACCATCCAGTCGCTGGCCGACAAGGACACGACGATCATCCTCGACAACTTGAGCCATGCCTGCATCCTCGACGGCACGTTCTTGGCTGCGGGGACGCCGATGCGTGCGCCCGAGGTTCGTTTCTTCAACCACAACAGCGCCAAAGCGCTGGATCGGGTGCTGAAGAAACGCGATCGAAAGAACGCCCTGGTCATGATCGAGGGCATCTATTCCCTCGACGGCGACGAGGCCAGGATAGAGGAGTTCGTCGAGGTCTGCGCCCGGCACGAGAACGTCGCTATCGTGTGTGACGACGCGCATGGGACGGGCACTCTGGGCAAGGGAGGGCGGGGCATCATCGAAAAGTACGGCCTCGAGGGGAAGGTCCCTGTCGTCATCAGCACGTTCTCAAAGACGTTTGGCGGCATCGGCGGCATCCTTCTCGGCGAGGCCGACGTCGTCGACTTCATCAAGCACAGCGCGCGATCGTTTCTGTTCAGCGCATCTCTGCCGGTTCCCGTCGTGGCTGCGGCCGGCGCGATCCTGGACATGCTCGAGGCCGACGGAGAGGCATTGGTCAACGAGCTCCACGAGAAGGCGGCCTACATGCGCAAGGGCCTCACCGACATCGGCTTCGACCTCGGCGACAGCAACTCGCACATCATGCCGATCATGATCCGCGACGAGACCAAGGCCATGTTCACCCACGTTGCTCTCCTCGAGCACGGCGTGCTGATGGTCCCCATCATGTACCCCGCCGTGAAGGAGGGCGAAGAGCGCCTCCGCCTCAACGTGACCCGGGGGCACACCTACGAGGACATGGACGAAGCCCTCGAACTACTCCGCAAGTTCGCCGATTCGTTCTCCCTAGTGGACGAGCCAGCCGCATCAGCGGCTACTTAGCGTACGTCGAAGGCCGCGCTGCACTCCTTGGATGTCCCGCATCGCGCCCGGTTTCATCAACGCACAGCTCGAAAAGGGCTCCAAGGCGTTGGTGCCGCCGCCTGAGGCTTACTTTCTCGGCTGGTCTCTTGCGACGATGTGGAACTCGACGCGGCGGTTCATTGCCCGCTCTTCCTTGGTCTTGGCGTTGGGGACGAGCGGTTTCTTCGGACCGAATCCCCGCGCTACCAATCGGGATCTGGTTACGTGGCCTCTTCCGACCAGGTAGCGGATCACTGTGTTGGCGCGCTTCTTCGACAGGATCATGTTGAATCTGAGGCTGCCCGTCGCATCGCTGTGACCCTCGATCCGGATCTTCTTGATCTCCGGGTGGGCGACTAGGACGGCCGCGACGTTGTCGAGGAGCGCCCACGAGCGCTTCTGGAGCTTGGCGCTGCCCTTCTTGAAGTAGACCTTCTCGAGAATTTCGAGTTGGCCCTCGCCGATCACGACGAGCTGCTTTTCCTGGCAGCCTTGGTTCTCGACGGTGCCGGGCTCGTCGGGACAGTTGTCGATTCGGTCGGGCACGCCATCGCCATCGCGGTCCGGGTCCGGACAGCCGTTGTTCTCGGGCGGACCGGGTTCATTGGGACACTGATCGTCGGCGTCGAGGATGCCGTCGCCGTCATTGTCTGGGTCGGGACACCCGTCGTCGTCCTCGAAGCCATCGATGTCTTCGGGGTCGTTCGGACACTGGTCGTCGACATCGGCAATCCCGTCGCCGTCGTTGTCCAGGTCAGGGCAACCGTCATCATCCTGGAAGCGGTCGCGGTCTTCCGGCTCGTTCGGGCATTGATCGAGCATGTCGGAAATCCGGTCTCCGTCGGCATCCGGCTCGGCTGTCTCGCCTGGCATCGTATAGCCAAGCATGCCGAACACCCGCCAATCCGGAGCCCCGTAGCCCTTGGTGACGCCGGCGCTCCCGCCCACACCAAGCGTGAAGCCAAACTTAGGCAGCCACTTGAAACCACCGAGCACTTCGACGGGAGTCTCCTCCCGGGCACCAAAGCCCACCGTGCTGTTCGCCGCGGTTCGACCAAAGGATTCCCCCGAGATCATGAACTGGTCGTTGCCGAGCATGATCAGAACACCGCCACCAAATGTGAGCTCGTTTCCGACGAAGAGGTCAGGGGTGACGGTCTGCCCCTGCGTCCCGAGTTTGTAGCCAACCTGAAGGGGGATACGTACGACGTCGCCTGCGTTGAAGTTGATGAGCAACTCGAACCAACCGCCCAGGTACGGGCTCTTGTCGACCTGGCCTGCGAACGTTTGCCCGCTGCTGGCGAGCGAGGCGGTATTGACAGTCATCGCTGCCTGAAGCGCGATCTGAAAGACATCGTCGCGCGTGCCGTACAGGTTGCCGCGAGCGCCGAAGTAGAAATCACCGAGGTTCTGTTCCTTGAGCAGTCCACTCCCTCCGGCGTTGTCCTTGATCATGAAGTGGTACGGGACGTCGGCGAATAGCACCAGGTGGTCCCACAGGCCTAGATTCAACATCAGGTGTCCGGTGAGTTGCTGGTGCACGACGTCGGTCGTGGTTCCAGTGGTCCGGTCCTCCACGACGAACGCATCGTCCGAGTAGTCCAACCAGACCATGACACCGAAACGGAGGTGTCCTTGGCCATCCGGAGTGCTGGCCGAGAAGCCGTCAGCGGCCAATTCGGCGGGTCGAAACTGATTGAGATCGATCTGTGCACTCTGCGCCGCGGCGCTGGAGGCAATCCCCATCGCAAGCGCCAGCAGCATCGCCGCCCAACCCCAGCTCAGAGCCTTCGAGTCATTGACCTTTGTCACGCTTCCCCTCCGTTCCTAGCCGCCACCCCCGACGCCTTCGTGGATGCTTACAGTTTTAACATCGATTGGCCGCAAGCCGGAGTTGTCTGCAATGCACGGGCGCCGAACGAGCGCAGGCGCAAACTCGGCGCAGCGCTAGTTACAGTCGAACAGGCCGTTCGCGCAGACTAGTGGCCCCCGGCTGGGGAAGTAGTAGGCCCAGAAGAAGCACATTTCATCCTTGACCAACGTGCCGAAGCCGACGGCCTTGTCGCTCCTGTTGTTCCAGTCGCAAGTCACCTTGAAGCCGCCGCCGTCGGGGACAGTGAACGGGGCGTCGTTGTAGGTGACCGTCTGCGGCTCGTCCCACTGGAAGTTCTCAACGTCGTAGACGGGGGTGCCCGCCGAGCCCTCGCTCTGCGCGACTTCCACATACACATTGGTGCCCCACTGATGCTCGTGCCCGGTGATCGCGAAGTAGCTTACGCCGTTGAACCGGGACGGGAGCTGAATGAAGCTCGGGCCAAGCGTGGCTTCGCTCATCTTGGGGATGTCGATATTCGTGTCGCCCATGAACATGATGTCGGCTTCATGCTCGACCTCTTCGGCCGGCATCGGGATGAAGGTCGACGTGGCCTCGGCCATCTGCGCCGCGGCGCTCACATTGATGTAGTGAAGCTCGAGGCGAATCATCTGATTGGGCTCGATGGTGTATGCGACGCCCTCGGGGAGGGTGAGCCGGTCATCGGAACGCTGAGTAATGATCAGCGGCGGGTCGTTGAGCGTGTCGGTGAAGGCGGCACAGCCGTAGGGTTCCGGCCGCTCCACCGTGTCGTTGACCCGGTAGACGATGAAGTGATGAGATGTGGCGCCCAGTGCATTGTGAATCTCGTGGATGGAGACCGGCTCGGTGTTGCCGAGGCGTTTCACCACGCATTGCGTGTTTTCGGTTCCGGCAGGCACCATCGTTGGCCCCCACTTCACGCTGAGCGAGTCTGCCGGAGGAACGAATGCGCCACCGGAACCGCCGGCCCCGGCTCCTCCACCTGATCCAGCCGTTCCACCTGACGCCCCCGAGCCGCCCATACCTCCTGGTGTGCCCACGTCGCTGCTGCCGCAGGCGACGGAGAAGGAGAACAAGAGGGTGGCTAGAAAACGGAGCTTCATCTGCTTGATTGTGTTGTAATGCAGGAGCGGCGCCGGCGACAGCGTTCGATGCGAACAAATACGTATGAACCGTGAAGAATTACGTATGGAAACGGAATATTTACGTACAGACAAGCAGGCTCTCGGTATGGCCCACTAAGTTGTTTCGTCGACAAAATCGCCGTCGGACTAGAAAGGAGGCGGACATCATGGTGGTGTTAGCCGAGACGAGTGCATCAGGGCACGTGCTCACATTGCTGAGCGCGCTCCTGCTAACCGCGGCGTGCGGGGACGGCACGTACGCGCTCAGCACGAGTAGCTGGCCTGAGCCGGGAGAGGTTCATCCACTTCCGGATCTAGAAGGCTCCATCGTGGAGCTTGCGCGTCGTTCGTCGCGCTGTAACCAAGACCCTTTACACGGTCTGGTCGCCCTGGTGGGTTCCCACATGGAGTTCCCCGGGGAGACTGTGACCAAGCTCAAGTCGCCCTGTGCCGGTGGGCACGAGGTTCGAGTCGATATCGACCTCGAGGGGCGGAGCATCTTGTACGATTTCTCGAACGTGGTTGCGGCTCAGAGATTTCCCAATGCCGACTTCGAGGGATTCGTAGTCACTGATATGTACGGTTCGGTCGCCGCGTTTCGCG
>CBDURI010000068.1:0-11214 GCA_965369435.1 uncultured bacterium | reverse complement strand
GCGCAGAGCTTCGTCGGGGGTCGCTTCCGAGCTCTTCAGCACGAAACGACGCTCATGATCCATGACGCGCCCTACGAGTACCGGGCGCAAGGCTCATGACATCCACCGTGATGTCTACCGTGATGTCTACGAGGAGGCGCGAGGGTCTACTCCATCAGACCGAGGGAGCCATGATGCTCATCTCCCTCTTCATGGCCCTCTTCTTGATCGCAACCCTCTACTACATCTTGGGCGTCGGGGACGCGGTGATCTACCGACGCATCATGCAAGACGGCGCCGACGCCGGGGCGCATGCCGCGTCGGTCATGGGCGCCAAGGGGATGAACCTGCACGCCCTGCTCAACGTCGTGATGGCCATTACGGCGGGCATTCTGCTTGTCATTCGCAGCGTTGAAGTGCTCCTCGAGATCATCATTGGCGTGTTGTACGGGTTGACCGCGACCCTCGTCCTCGCCCCGAAGGCCCTGTCCCTAATCGCCGTGCTCTCCCCGGTTCAGAGCAGCGTCGAAGCGGTAGGCGACGCGGTCGAGCAATTCGTGAAGGTGGCCCACCATGCCCTGGATGCGGCTCATCACGCCGTCCAGCATGGCTATCCGCTATTGGCCCAGGCGCGCGCGGTCGATGCGATGGCCTTTCAGGATGCGTTCGATCCGCCCGTCGCCGGCGGGTTCGTCGTGCCTCTGCTCGGCCCACGTCTGCCCGAAGGGCGGAGGGGCCTGCCTGTCGAGAAGGACGACATCGGAACGCTCTGCGATTGGGCTGCCGATGGCCTGAGCAACAGGTTGGACGGTGTCAGCTCCAAGGTTCCTCGATGGCTCCTCAAATTTCTCGGCGGCGTCGTCGGCAAGGCACTTCGGTTGGGCAAACGAAGGACGTGCGCTGACGGCGTTGTCGAGTCTCCCCGACGGGTCATCGAGAACCGCGCCGATGGGACTGCCGTGTGGTTGGGGCACGAGGAGTTTCAGTACCGCGCGTACGACATCGGCAGGAGCGCGCACGATGATCACTGGCAACATGGTGAGAAAGGCATTCGCATCGCTCGAGGTGGACATGACGAGGGGCGCAACACCACCCATGGCGCCCACGTCGTAGGGCGCATCGGGTTCGCCCAATCCGAATACTATTTCAACGGACGCGAGGACAAGTCCGAGTGGCTCTGGAAGCAACGGTGGCGAGCCCGTCTCCGCCGTTTCCGAATCTCCCGCGCTTGGATTCCGAGCGGGATTCTGAGCGCATGCTCGAGCACGCGTGGGCGTGGATCGGTCCGCGGCCTGGTGGGCCTCTGTGACGTCGCTCGAGATTTTTCCATCAACGCAGTTTCAGCACACTAGGGGGCACGATGAGGCGACTTCATTCGCGATTGCTTGCAGACGAAGAGGGCGCCGCGATGGCCGAGGCGCTCGTCAGCCTGCCGGTCTTCATCGCTGCGCTGGCGGGCATTGTCGCGCTGAACGGAATGTACAGCGCGAAGCTCGAGGCCAAGGCGCGGGCGAGGCGTCTTGCATGGTTACAGGCGGACTCTGGCGAGTGCCCCGTTCAAAGTTGTCGGAGCGGCGAGTGCGGGCGAGCCGAGGGCGAGATCCGGACAGGCGGCCTGGACGACTTGCTCGCCGTGCATGACGGTCGCTTCTCGCTCGGGTCGTTCCTCGGCAATGTGGGTCGCTATCTGCTTGGCAAAGCGACCAACGGCGTGGGTCTGGCCACAGCGGTGATCCCCTCCATGGTCGGCTCGGGCCTGAGCTCGCAACACGGCGTGACCACGCTCCTTTGCAACACGACCGCAAGGCACACCGAAGCCGGCGGAAGCGTTCTCGAGCACGCCTGCCGCGCAGGGCTACGAAACACGGAGTACGCCAGTGCAGTCTGCAGGTAGACGCACGCGCCGCCGCCGGTTTCGGTGGGCCGGGCTGGCGCCATTTCTTCGACTGGCGGTTTTCGCCGCGGTCCTGTGTGTGTCGGCCGCGGCTTTCGTTCTTCGCTCCGCGCGAGCCGACGTCGCCGAGGCCCTCTGGGCGGTCGGCCCAGCAATCATGGCGTTCCCTGGGGCGCCCCGCGAAGAGGCTCGTCAGCTGCAGCTCAATGGCGTGCGCCTCTCTTTTCGAACGCAGGCCGTCGAAGGCTCGCTTGCCGATGTTCTCGACCACTATGAAGCGATCTGCGGATCGGCCATTGCCACGCAGACCGCACGCAACGACCTGGCCGGCTACGTGGCCTGCCTCGACATGGGCGACGCGCCGCAAGACCTTGGTGCGCTGGTGAATCGCTTCGTCGCCTTCTCCGAGACGGGCAACCTGCGAGAGCTCGGCGCTCCCCGCTACGCCTTTGCGCGCCGGGGTACCGGTGGCCCGGACGGCAAGGTGTTTGTGCTCACGATGTGGGTCGATTCCGCGCTCAACCTTTACCGGATGCTGCCTCGTCAAGGCTCAGACGCTGCGGGCCGAGACCTATTCGAGGTGCCACGGCCCCCCGGCTCCCAACGTATCCTGTCGGCGTGGGAGGAGGGGCAGCCGAGCGGCGTCCTGGTCTACCGCGTGGCTGCCAAGTCCGCACGCGAGCTCGAGTCGTTCTATCGAGTCGAGCTTCCCCGAGCGGGCTGGAGGGTCATCGAACACCACCCCGGCGAGTCGGTACGAGTCGATGACATTCACCTGTTGACCGCGGCGAAGGGCAATCGCCTCGTCACCGTCCTCTGTCAATCGGAAGGCGCGTCACAAGCCGTCCTCACCCTCCTTGCCTCAGGGCCATCATGACGGCGGGTGTGTGTCGATGAACCGTGTTGCCGTCGCTGCCTCGCTCGGCGTAGCGGTGTTTGGTTTCGTTCTTCTCACTGTCTACGTCCGTCAGTTTCAGCGCGAGGCGGCCGGTGGGGACCCGGTAGAGCTTCTCGCCATGAGGCGAGACGTTCCGGCCGGGGAGCCCCTCACCGAGCAAATGTTGGTCGTTCGCGCGCTACCCGAGAACTACCTCGAGGACCGGCAGATCCTAGCGTCGGACCTGCCACGAGTCTTGGGCGTTCGCGCGTCCATCGGACTCACCGCAAATCAGACGCTGCTGTGGACTGACCTCGGTACCACATCGCGCGACCGGGGCTCGTTCTCCAGCCGAATCCCACGTGGGATGCGGGCCATGAGCATCAGCACGGCCAGCCGGCGCGCGTTCAGCAATCTGATGCGGCCCGGGGATCGTGTCGACGTCCTGCTGACCAAAGCCAAACCCGGCCCGGAAGGCAAAGTCGTCACGCTGCCGCTCCTGCAGAACCTTCTCGTTCTTGCCGTGGGGAGCAGCTTTACCCCGACGGACCACGACGCCGCAGAGGGCAGTTCGAACTCCATCGCACTTCTCGTGACGCTCGACCAAGCCAGCCTGCTCGCCCACGCCCGGCGCGACGGGACTCTGAGTCTCGTACTGCGCAACGAGGATGACCTCGAGATCAACGAGAGCCTTGCCGAGACGGACGATTCGGACGTTCTGGAGCAGGAGAAGCGAGCACATCGCCAACGCCGTCTGCGAATCGAGAAGGTGGACTAGGGTGTCGTCCCCGCACAAGAGGGCCGCTTTGGTAGCCGCGGTGCTCCTCGTGGCAGCGCTCGAGCCACGCGCTTCGGCGGACATCGAGGCAACGCGCTCAATCGTGCTTCGGGTTGGCGAGCAGAAGAGTCTGCCGGCCCGGGGGATCAGGAGCTATTCCGAAGGCGCCCCTGGGCCCGTCGATATTCGCGTCACCCGGGACCAAAGCCGCTTCGTGATCGTCGGGAAGCAAGAGGGCACCACCTCCCTCCTGCTCATCAAGGACGACGGCGGTCAGCTTCAGTACACCATCCGCGTCATCGCGGCGGACGCCCACAAAGGGTTCGGCGGTCGAGAGAACATCCGTTTGGACCTGTATTTCGTGTTGATTCAGGACCGTTATAGCCACCAGATCGGACTCAACTGGCCGGGCAATATCGGGAGCACCGTCACCCCGTCGGAAGCCGCCATCGCGATCACAGGCGGGAGCGGGCAGCCGACCCAGAGCGCGTTTCAAATACTACCGCACACGTTCCTGCCCAGCTTCGACCTTGCCCAGTCGAAGGGCTGGGCGAAGATGTACCGGCAGGCCACGCTGGTGACCGCGAATGGCACGGAGGCGGTGTTCACTTCGGGCGGGGAGTTCAACGTTCAGGTCCAGAATAACCTGACCGTCAACGTCCAGGCGATCGAGTTCGGGACGAAGGTGTCCGTCCTTCCACGATACGATTCCAGGACCGGGCGAATCGAGCTCGAAATCGTAGCGGACATCTCTGACCTAGATGCCCAGAAGGGCGTGCGCGGCATTCCGGGCCGCATTACGTCTCACGTCGAGACGCTGGTGAACCTCGAGCTCGGCCAGTCGGTGTCGTTGGCAGGAATTCGCGCGCGCACCGAGCGGCGCAGCAAAAGCGGAATTCCCGGACTCGCCCTCATTCCGTTCATCGGCGCTCTGTTCGGGACGCATTCTCGCGAGGTCGAAGACAACGAATCCTACATGTTGGTCGTCCCGTCCGTCCTCGAGCCGGTAAGCCTGAGTCAACGGAACCGCGTCGAAGAAGCGCTGCGCGTGTACGAGACCTTTCATGGAGGGGTCGACGACCACGAGCTCATGGACCAGCCGCGCGTAGGGGGTGACCCCGGGACCAGCACCGCAAGTGCTGGAAGTGAGGGCGCCCGATGAGCGGGGGCTTCGCGGTAACCGTGCTCACCCCAGGCGGTTCCGAGCGAAAGATCAACGTTCCCGAGGCAGCTGCGTTCACAATCGGACGCGACCCGTCGTGTCACGTCGTTCTCCCGTCGCCGGCGGTCAGCCGCGTCCATCTACGGGTCGAACGCACCTCGAGCGGAGTCCGAGTCTTGGACCAGTCGGCCAACGGCACGACGTTGGGCGATGAGCTGGTCGACACCTGTGGAGCGCTGGTCTCGCCAGACGTTGCGCTTCGTGTGGGTCCCTACGTTCTGCGGATCGCAGCGCTCCCTTGTGCCACCGCTGACGGCATCGGAGCGCCCGAGCTCAGGAGGCGAATACACCGCTCCCTTCTCGACCATCTCGATCTCGCATCGCTCGACGATACCGACATGGACCCCGCCGTTCTGCGCCCGCGCGTGCTGCAGGCTCTCGAGCAGATCGTATCGAGGTTCGAGTCAGAGCTCCCCCCAGAGACGGACAGAGCACGACTCGTCTTGGAGATGGCCGACGAGGCTCTCGGTCTGGGCCCACTCCAGGAGTTGCTCGAAGACGACACGGTATCCGAGATCATGGTCGTCGACCCGAAGACGATCTACGTCGAACGCGGCGGGACCATTCACCTGACTTCGTTGCGCTTCACGGACGACGAGTCATGCCGCGCGGCGATCGAACGAATCGTGACTCCACTCGGCCGGCGAATCGACGAAAGCACACCGTTGGTGGATGCCCGTCTCGAAGATGGCTCGCGTGTGAACGCGATCATTCCGCCGCTCGCGACTCGCGGGCCCTGTATCACCATTCGGAAATTTGCGCGGCGACCGCTTCAGATGGACCGCCTAGTCGCGCTCGGAAGCCTCAGCAGCCCGATGGCAGAGTTCTTGGCGCGATGCGTACGCGCCAAGAGGAACATGATCATCTCCGGTGGGACCGGCAGCGGCAAGACCACTCTCTTGAACGTCCTGTCCACCGAGATCCCCCCCGGCGAGCGAATCGTGACCATCGAAGACGCCGCGGAGCTGAGCCTCAACCAGCCGCACGTCGTCTCGCTCGAGTCCAAGCCGTCCAATCTCGCCGGGTACGGCGGCTACGACATTCGCGCGCTGGTCAAGAACGCGCTTCGCATGCGGCCCGACCGAATCATCGTTGGCGAGTGCCGAGCGGGCGAAGCGATCGACATGTTGCAAGCGATGAACACCGGCCACGAGGGCTCCATGACGACGACCCATGCCAACAGTCCCGCAGAAGCGCTCAAGCGCATCGAGACTCTCTGCATGATGGCCGGTCTAGACTTGTCGCCTCGAGCCATTCGCGAACAGATCGCCGCCAGCGTTCACGTGGTCGTGCAGCAGGCACGCTTTTCCGATGGGACGCGTCGAGTGACGTCCATCACAGAGATCGGTCCGCTGGGCGAGGCCGGCGAGCTCGTACTCCACGAAATTTTCGCGTTTCATCGAAGTGGCATCAGTCCCGCCGGTGGCGTCCTGGGCGAGCATCGAACAACCGGTTACGTCCCGAGCTTCCTCGACGAGTTCATTACCCGGGGGCTCATCCGTCGCGGGGAGTACTTGTGAGCCCGGGGCCGTTTGCATCGATGCTCCTGTGCGGTGGGTTGGCCGTCGGCGGATGCGCTGCCCTCACGTACTTGCTCCTTCGGGTAGAGGGCGGCCTGCTCGACCGCTCGTTCCGGGTCTATTCTGGTCGTCTAGACACCCATTGCAGCTTCCTCCTGATGCGGTACCGCGGCGCGTGGCTCGCCCGGGCACAGATTCTGTCGTGTGTCGCGGCTCTTGCAATGCTCGCGCTGACGCGCAGTTCTGTCTTCGCTCTCCTTGGGTTGGTTGCGGCCGCGGCTCCCCCATGGCTGTTGTGGAAGCGCCACATGGCACGCGTTGCTCAGCTCGAGCGTCAACTCGACACTTGGTTGCTGATGCTTGCGAATGCGCTGAAGGCCACTTCTTCAGTCGGGGAAGCCATTGCGTCGACCGTTGCGTTGGTTCCGAAGCCGTTCAGCGAAGAGGTCGATCTCCTCGTCAAAGAGCTTCGTCTCGGAGCGCCTCTCGATCGCGCGATCCACGCGCTGTCCCGGCGGGTCGACAGTACGGTGATCTCGGGAGCGCTCACCACGATCGTCGTGGCGAGGCGAACGGGCGGCGACTTGTCACGAACGTTGGAGCGCGCAGCCGCAGCTTTGCGTGAAGCGGCTCGGCTCGAAGGTGTGCTCCGGACCAAGACCGCCGAGGGGCGTGGGCAAGTTCTGGTTCTCGCTTCGGTTCCGTTCGTGCTTTGCGTCATCATCGCGTGGCTGGACCGGTCGTGGTTCGACCCGATGCTGATTCATGCGATTGGTCGGGCGATCCTCGGTGCCTGCGCGCTCGTCTGGGCGTTCGCGACGTTCTGGGCTCATCACATCGCGAGGGCCGATCTGTGACCGCCTGGTTGAGCCCTCTGCTCGCGTTGTCGTTCATCATGGTGCTGGTGGGGCTCTCGTCGCTCGTCTTCCACCTCTCGATGACACCCGCTGCCGTCCGCCCGACCCTCGGCATGCGAGGCCTCAAACGGGCCAATGCGCTTCGTCGCGGAGGGTCATTCGCGGTGGTCGAGCCGCCGGTGCGTGTCCTGGCCGGGTGGCTGGCCGCCTTCCCGTTGCGGCGTGTCCGAACGCGATTGCGTCGTTCGCTCGTTCGTGCCGGTGAGTATCTGGGGTTGTCCGAAGACGAGTTGATGGCGATGTGCGTGGTCTGCGGCCTCGGGCTGGGGATGGTTGGGCTCCTGGTCTGCCGTGTCCTGATGCTGCCCCGCCTGTTGGCGGTGTGCGCCCTCTGTCTCGGGCTCGTTGCGCCTTGGTTTAGGGTGTTGGCGGTGGCCCAGGCGCGAGCGCGAAGTGTCAGCCGCGGGCTCGCGGGCTCCGTGGAGCTTGCCGCGATGTGCATGGGCGCCGGTCTCGACTTCCCCGGGGCGCTCCGACGGATCGCCGATAGCGCTGCTGACCCCAACGACCCGGTGATTGAAGAGTTCAGTCGCGTGCTTCAGGAGCTCGACCTCGGACACACTCGACGGAGCGCGATGGAGGCCTTCGCAACGCGCGTTCCGATCGATCAGGTTCGCGAGTTCGTCAACAGCGTCGTTCAGGCCGAGGTCAAGGGGAGTCCGCTCGCGAGCGTGCTGACCATTCAGGCGCAAACGCAACGCCTGCGGCGAAGCATCGCAGCAGAAGAGACCGCTGCGCAAGCCGCCCTCATGCTTCTCGGCCCGATGACGCTCATCTTTCTCTGCGTGATCGTCCTCCTTCTCGGTCCAGTCGTGGTTCGCTTCATGACAGGAGGCTTCGGCCCGGCATGACCAGAGGGCTTGGAAACGGGGGCAAGGGCGCCGTCGCGCTGGTCATCTTGCTCGCACTCGTGGTGCTTGGCTGGTGGCTTAGCGCGCGCGAAACCCAGGTCGCGGTCCATCGCCCCTTTGACGCGCATCCGAAGCTGTTCGTCGAGGAGGCAAGCTGTCCCGCCCAGGGCAACGCCTTTGCGAACGGTCGAAGAACGGAGGAGCTCGCGCGTCTGCGAACGGACCGATACGCGTATGATCCGCGCGACGGCGTTCGTGCCGTACGGCGCTACCTCGAGGCCGAATCCTGCTATCGGGCTGCGGGCGATGAGGTTGGGGTTCGCCGGGCGCGTCGTGCCGCCGCAGCGCTCGCGGCCCGGGTGAACACCGACTACGCGGCGGCGCGGCTCAATCTCTTGAACGCGCTCGAGCGGGAACGATGGTCGGTCGCGCTCACTGAAATCCGTCGGTTGCTTCTTCTAACCGACCACATCGGGAGGCACGAGTATGTCGAATGGCTCAGCGAGATCATCGGGCGAGTCACGGTCAAGGCGCGCACCGCACCGTAGCCTTGGGCTCGGCGTGCTGCTGCTCGGATGCTTTGCGATCCTCAGCGGATGTCACCACGCCACCCTGCACGCGAGGCCCAACCTGCAAGCCGAGTTGTCGGCGGTGACCGTGGACGACCTCCTCTTCTTGGCGGCCTCCCACGCGCGCGCTGGCGATCTGCTTCGCGCCGAACAGTACCTGAGCGCGGTACGCCAGCGCGGTCACGACGAAGCGACCGTGGTCTACTGGCTCGTGCGCGTCTGCGTGGCGGCGAGTCGTTACCAATCGGCTCTCGGTCACGCCAGCACTTACCTTCGCGACCACCCCGGCGACTGGGCTCTTCGGCTCGTCGTCGCAACGATCTACGAGGCGCTCGGTGATGTGGCGCGTGCGCAGTCCGAGTTGGAACGGATCGTGGGAACGGAGCCACTCATGCCGTTGCCTCACTACCGGCTCGCGATGCTCTATCGTGACCGTCACGCGGACCAAGAACGGGCGAGACAGCACCTTCGGGAGTACCTGCGGTTGAACCCAGAGGGGCCCCATGCCGCGGAGGTGCGCTCGCTCCTCGCCCAGGTCGTCGCCGCTTCGTTGGGTCCTCGGCTCCTGCCGTCCTCTTTCTCGCTCGATGGGAGCGAGGAGGAGGTGCCGTGAGCATTCCGCGCTACGTATTCGATCAAACCGTGGCCTCGCTATTCGCTCCCGTCGCCCCGTTTTTGGAGGGCGACGAGGTCAGCGAAATCATGATCAACGGCCACGACGAGATCTACGTCGAGAAGCGAGGACGCTTGTACCTCACGGGACACGAGTTTGCGTCGGAGCACGCGCTGATGTCCGCGCTCCGAAATCTCTCTCAGTTCGTGGGTCGGGAGCTCAGCGCACGGCAGCCGATCTTGGAGGCGAGACTGCCGGACGGTTCGCGGGTCGAAGCGATCATTCCGCCGGCTGCCACGTCGGGGCCCGTCGTCTGCATCAGGCGATTTCGCCGAGAGCAATTGACCTTGGATCGGCTCGTCGGTCTTGGAGCGGTTTGCCCGGCGACGGCAGGCCTTCTTCGAGAGATTCTCGCGAGGAAGGACAACGTGGTCATTGCCGGTGGGAGTGGCTCGGGCAAGACGTCTCTACTCAATGCTCTGGCGTCGCTTGCGCCGAACGATCAGCGCGTGGTCGTCATCGAAGATTGCCAGGAGCTCCAGCTCGGGTTGCCTCACGTCGTCCGCCTCGAGGCACAACCCGCGGACGCCCGGGGGAAGGGTGGGGTCACGATCCGCGAGCTCCTGAGAGCCACGCTCCGCATGCGCCCGGACAGAATCGTGATCGGCGAGATTCGCGGCGGCGAAGCGCTCGACCTGATTCAAGCGATGACATCGGGCCACCGTGGGTGCCTTTCGACAGTCCACGCCACGCTTCCGATCGACACGCTGAACCGCTTGGAGACCATGGCGCTGATGGGTGACGTCGCCGTGCCGATCGAGCTTCTCCGGGCCCAGATCGCCTCGGCTATCGATACCATCGTGCAAGTGTCTCGCCTCTCCGACGGTTCGCGCCGCGTGACGCACGTCAGCGAAGTTCGTGGCTACGACCGGGACACTGGCTATCGGTTGACCCACTCCTTCGAACGCTCGGAGAGCTTTGCGAGCGCGGAATGAGTGAGCCGCCCACGATACTCATCCGAGAGACCGACGACGACAGGACGCTCATCGATCCCATTCGGCTGTCCGACCCGGACCCACCCTTCGAGGGCTCCGGTCGAGCGCTCTCGACCCCCGCTCCAGTTCCTCGCCCGAATCGAGCCGTTGACGATCCGAGAGGGTCGCGGCGAGCTCCGCCCGCAAGGCTTCACCGGCGGGTGCGGAGGGCGATCGAGGCGGGCGCAGGCCCCGTCGGCGTTTTTGCCATCGTTTTTGTCATGGTGCTTGCCGTAGTCATGGGCCTGGGTTCGGTGGCCTACCAGCAGTGGCGGGCTGCGGCCGCGCTGCGCGACATGATCACCGAGATGAATGCACGGCAGGGCGCCACCCGCTCACGAGATTTCGCCGCGTTGCCTGGGCGAGCGTTGGCGCCGCCCGGCGCCGGACCCATGCCGGCTCCGGCCCGCCAGGATGTGAGCCCCGCTGACCGGGAGGATGCCGAGCGTCGAGGGGCGAGCCTGATTGCGTCGAATGACTTCGAGCGCGCGCTCTCCCAGTATCGTGCTCTCGCTGGTCTCTTTGCGAACGAACCCACGTTCCGAGATATCGTGGTCGTTCTGGAAGCGAAACTGGGATGCTCCGGTCGGGCCGAGACAGCGAGCCCGGCATGTCGCTGAGGTACTGGTGGCTCAGCGTGGTGAGCGCGGTGGTCCTCGTCTCGTGCAAAGGGCCAGTCCGCTCGACACGCCTGGTCGCCGTCAGCTTCGTCGTCGAATCGGATCCGGGCGTCCGGCTCCCCCGAGCTCGCGTGACCGTGGATGGGGACCCAGCGGGGGAGAGTGATTCGAACGGCATCGTACAGACGAAGATCCGCCCCGTACCTGGGCAGCGATTGATGATCCAGCACCAGTGCCCGGCAGGGCACGCGGCTCCGAGCGAGCACAGGGTTCTCAGGCTGCGGAGATTCGAAGGGCTCGATGGGTTCGAGCCGCCTCCCATGGAGATCACGCTGCGGTG
>CBDURI010000067.1:0-11220 GCA_965369435.1 uncultured bacterium | reverse complement strand
CCCTCCATGCGATCGCGCGAGATACGCGCATGCCGGCGCACCACGTCGACGGGATTGGCGAGGAAGTAGCGAGCGGGCATCTCGTCGATGAAACTTTGGAGATCTTCCTGTCCGGCGTCGCCCGCAAACCCGACGACCGCCTGCAACTTCACCTCCAGAACCCGATTCTCGGTTTGCACAGGAACGCTCCCGGATTCGAGCTGGGCGAGGGTCGCGAGGTACAGGTCCTCGAGCGCACGCGCTTTCCACGAGGTCATGGCCTTTGGATTCACCGTCGAGATGATCGCGACGGTACACAGGAACAGGTCGCGAAGGCGCTCGGGCGTTTCGACCAGCTTCACGACCTCGTTCAGACCTTGGGGGTCATGAATGTCGCGCTGCGTAGCCCAACGGTACAGCGATTTTTGCTCACGGACGAGCCACCCCACGTGCTGCGCATCGACTGCTGTAAGGCCCAGCCGGAGGGCCACACTCTCGGCAAAGCGGGCGCCGGCCTCTTCCTGATTGCGTCCACGCGTCCGGCCGAGGGAATGCAACAGCACTGCCAAGAACAACGGAAGTCGCCTCGGAGCCTCGACGGCGAGCCTAGCGGACAGTGAACGCCCTCGGGCATCGCCTCGGGTGAGCTCCTGGAGGCGCTCGAGCGCTTTGATGGCGTGGATGTCAGCCGTGTAGACGTGAAACACGTCGTGGTAGACGCGGCCGACGAGCGGCTCGAACTCCGGGACCATCGCGGAAACCAGACCGACCTCGTGCAACTCGGCGATCGTCGATCCGCTTCGGAACGGGGACTCGTCGATCTTCTTGAGCAGATCCAAGAAGAGCTGAGTCGCCTCCTCGGAGTCCTGCAAGCGCAGCCGCCATCGTTTGTCGGGCGCGATGCGGGCAATGGCGTCCAACGCCGAGTAATCAGGCCGTTTGTGATGGCGCAGAGCTTGGCGATAGAACCGAAACGCGAGCGCGGGATCGGCTTCGAGCCGCTGCGGGTTCTCTAGGGTGATGGTGCCGTCCGCCAAAACGATCCCGTGCGCCAATTTGCGAAAGGTGGTGGCCCGAGTTCGGTCGCGCGGACGTGCGCGCTCGAGCATGCGCTCCGCCGTGAGCGCCACGATGCGAGCGTGGCGGTAGTAGGCCTGCATGAACTGCTCGACCCCGAGGGTCACCCCATCGACGAAGCCCAGCTCCTGCGCAATGTCTTCCTGGTCGCCAAACGTCAGGCGGTCCTGTTGGCGGCCGGCGCGCAGGTGAAGAAGGTTCCGGACACGCCAGAGCATCTCGCGAGCGTCTTCGAGCTCATGGACCTCGCGCGCCAGTAGCG
Organism: uncultured bacterium; assembly: GCA_965369435.1. Taxonomy (GTDB): domain Bacteria; phylum Myxococcota_A; class Polyangia; order Polyangiales; family Houyiibacteriaceae; genus SG8-38. The sequence continues at coordinate 9,902 of CBDURI010000067.1, read as the reverse complement.
CTCCCGTTCGCACGTAATCCTGCTCGGCTCGCGCCCCCCAACGAGCCCGCGCCGCCCAATCCGCCACGTCCAAGTCCCGCAGGCCGCCGCGCCCCTGCTTCACGTCGGGCTCGAGAAGATAGAGGCTTCCCCCGAAACGGCGGTGACGGGTACCCGTGTCTTGCTCGAGCGCGCCGAGAAAATCGACCAGGTGCGGCTCGAAGACCTGTTCGCGCGCACCCCGCTCGAGCTCGTCGAGCAGCGATCCGCTCCCGGCGATGCGCCGGCAATCGATCAGCGTCGTGGCGGTACGGATGTCTTCGCGCGCCAAGGTCAGCATCTCGTCGATGCTTCGAACGGCGTGCCCGATGTCCAGCCCGAGATCCCACAATGGATACAGCAAGCCCTCGGCCAGGGCGGCGACGAAGGGGTCTTCGGAATCGTCGCACAGGAATACGACGTCCACGTCGCTGTTCAGTCCGAGCGTCAACCGGCCGTAGCCCCCAACGGCAACTAGCGCGACGCGCCCCCGAGGTGCGCGGCCGAGCGCCCGGCTCGCCGCGTCTGCAGCGCAGTACAAGGCGCTCAACAACCCGTCGAGAGCTCGCGCATGCGAGTGGGCCGTGGCGACACCCGGGTCTCCACGGCGCACCGCGTCCTCGAACGCTCGGCGGTATCCACCGAGGTACCCGCTACAGGTCTTTCCGAGCGAAGGTGCAAGCCCACCTAGATCGACGACCGGACTGGATCCATTCGACAACGGTCAGCGAGTATGACCGTCCGTCCGGCGCCGGGCAACCTATCCACCTACCGGGCCAGAAGGTACGAAGCAATGCCCGACGCTATGCCGTCGGCGAGGGCGCGACGATAGCGGGCGCGGGTCAGCGCGCGCGCTTCGGGCTCGTACGTCAGAAAGGACGCCTCCACGAGAACCGAAGGCATGCGGGCACCCACCAAGACGTAAAACATGGCACGCCGCACGCCGCGGTTCGCGAGCTTTGGGAGAACCGAGCGGCCGCGCTTCAAAGTGTGGCGTTGGATCTTTCCCGCCAGCGTCAAAGATCCCTCCGCCTGGGTCCGCCGATGATACTTGGCGAGTAGACTCTGGATTCCTGTCACTTCCGCCACGCGCGTGCCGTTCTCGCGCGCGGCGAGTCGGAGCGCTTGCCGGTTGTTGGTCGTATCGAGCACGAAGGTGGTAACGCCGCCTTTTCGGACGGGCTCGGAGCTGGCGTTCAAATGAATCGACACGAACGCGTCCGCCTCCATCGCGTTGGCCAGCGCGCAGCGTTCTTCGAGGGACAGGTCCACGTCAGTCGAGCGGGTGAGCATGACGCGTGTGCGGGGCATGATCGCGCGCAGGCGACTCGCGGTAAGCTCGGCCAAATCGAGCGCTACCTCCGACTCGACGAGCCCGTGCCGGTCGTTCGCCGCGCCCGGTTCACGACCCCCATGACCCGGGTCCAACACGACGAGGGGTCTACGATTGGGCCGCCGGCGGCTGCGTGCGCTGACATCGATGACAATGCGATAGGGGTCTGTCAGATAGAAGACCCGGCCAGTCGCACCTGGGCGTAGGTCCAATACGACCCGCGGATTGGGAGTCGCGAGCCGCACCCGCTGCAACCCACCCCTGTCGACGGCCTGGGACACGGGAACCGAGTCGCCCCACTCGACATCCTCGAGCTCGATGGCAACGCGAGCTGGCAGAATTCCCTGGGCGGGCAGCTGCTTTTGGTGAAACAGCGGGGCTCCTTCGAATAGCAGAACCACGCGAGTGCCCGCCGCCTCCGCGGCTCCGGCGCCATACACGTCGATGCGAACCAACCGGGCTTTGTCCCGAGCAGGCTTGGCCTGCTCGGCAAGCTCGGCAAGGTCGGCAAGCGGCTCTGGGAGCGCCCCGTCGGGCTTGGGGGAGGAGTCTCCCGGGCAGCCTGCGACGACTAGCAGCAGCCCGATCAGACCAAGTATCGATGTGTTTGTCCCGCCCCGAATGCACGCGTGTTTACGCGACCGCCCGGCGATGGTCAACGGGGCGTCGCTCGTTGACCCGCCCCAAGCGATGGCCTAGCTTCGGCGGCATGGCGGGCCTGACCTATCGCGACGCCGGCGTCGACATCGAAGCCGGCGAGCAGCTCGTCGAGCGGATCAAACCGCTCGCACGCACCACTCGCTCCGAGCACGTCCTCGGATCGATCGGAGGCTTCGCAGGCCTTTGCTCGGTCCCGAGCGACATCGAGGATCCAGTGCTCGTGTCGGGCACCGACGGCGTGGGGACGAAGTTGAAGCTGGCCTTCGAGCTCGGTCGCCACGACACCATCGGCATAGACCTCGTCGCGATGTGCATCAACGACATCATCACGGTGGGCGCTCGCCCGCTGTTCTTCCTGGACTACTTCGCCACCTCGAAGCTCGACGTCGATCAAGGCGAGGCGGTCGTGAAGGGCATCGCCGAAGGGTGCCGACAATCGCAGTGCGCTCTTCTCGGAGGCGAGACGGCCGAGTTGCCCGGCTTCTACGCCACGGGTGAATACGACTTGGCCGGCTTTGCGGTGGGCGTCGTTGGCCGCAAGCACATCATCGACGGCAAGGCGGTGCAACTCGGCGATCGAGTCGTCGGAATCGCTTCTTCAGGGTTGCACTCCAACGGCTTCTCGCTAGCTCGGCGCGTGCTCTTCGGGGGCGATGCCCCGCTCCGGCTCGGCGATGCATTCCCGTCCGGAGGGACTCTCGGCGACGCCCTACTCCGTCCCACCAGAATCTACGTCAAGGCCGCCCAACTCGCGCTCGAGCACGACGTCCACGCCATGTGTCACATCACGGGCGGAGGCCTGCCCGAGAACCTCCCGCGGACCACACCGGAAGGTCTAGGCATTGCGGTCGACACGCACTCTTGGACGCCCGACCCGATCTTCGCGTTGATCCAGGAGCGAGGGGGTGTCGCGGATTCGGAAATGTGGCGCACGTTCAACATGGGCGTCGGCTTTACGATGGTCGTGGCCCCAGAGCGCGCGGCAGGCTTGGTGGAGGCCCTCAACGCCGGTGGCGAGCACGCCTTCGTCATGGGCGAGGTCACCAGCCACGAGGGTGTTTCGTTCTCGGCGTAGAGCCCGTCATGGACGTAGTGGTTCTCGTTTCTGGTCGCGGCTCCAACTTGAGAGCAATCTGCACCGCGATCGATGCGGGAGAATGCGACGCTACGATCGTGGGAGTCGTGTCGGATCGAAAAAGGGCCGGAGCGTTGGAGTTCGCGGCGGGGCGGGGCATCCCAACCCGGACGGTCGCGCTGCGCAAGGGCGACGACCGCGACTCATGGAACGAGTCACTTGCCGAAGAGGTGGCCGGGCTCGAACCCGACCTGGTCGTCTTGGCGGGGTTCATGCGGGTGCTCGGCCCCCCATTGCTGCGACGGTTTCCGGGTCGCATCATCAATGTCCATCCCGCCCTGCTCCCCTCGTTCCCCGGGCACAACGGGCCACAAGATGCGCTCGACGGTGGTGTCCGTATCACCGGATGCACGGTGCACATCGTCGATGCGGGGGTCGACACGGGGCCGATTCTCGCGCAGGCCGCAGTGCCCGTGCTCACCGAGGATACGGCCGATACCCTTCACGCTCGCATCCAAGTTCAAGAGCACCAACTGCTGCCTCAAGTGATTCACCAAATCGCAATCGGCGCGATCACGCTCGACCCACTGACCCGTGCCCACTAGCTTCTACGACGTCCTCGTCCTGGGTACCTACCTCGAGCCTCTTCTATGCGCGGCGCTGCTCGCGCGCGAAGGTCTGCGGGTCCTGGTACTCGGCCAGGGCGCGCCCGACCCGTCCTACACGTTGGCTGGCGTGGAAGTCGAGCCACACGCGCTGACGATTACGGGCGCACAGAGTCCGATTGTTCGCAACACGTTGGACGAGCTGGCGCTCAGACAAGACCTCCGTCAGCGCATGACGGACCACCGCAGCGTATTTCAACTGCTTCTGCCAGAGCACCGGATCAATCTTTACCCGGAGCCGGACAGGTGGCTCTCGGAGCTGGCCCGCGAGCTGCCGGACGTGAGACGCCAGGCGGCGGACATCACTCGCACTCTTGGCGAGGTGCGCGTGGAGCTCGACGCGACGATGGACCGGCGACTGATCTGGCCTCCCGAGACCTTCCTCGAACGCCAGCAGTTCTCACTGGCGACGACGGGGCAACGCTACGACCGGCAGGGGCAAGGTTGGACATCGTGGAACCAACTCGCGATGAGGCACCCATTGCGCAACGCATTCGCAGCGGTCCTTCCTCATGTCTCGGGATTGCTCCCGGCGCAGCATTCGGATGCCACCAGGGCGCGACTGCACGGTCACCTGCTTTCGGGCGTGACTGAGTTGACTGGCGGCTGGACGTGGTTTCGCGAGGCACTATTTGCCCGGATTCGATCTTGGGGCAGTGATGTCCGGCCGAAAGAACGCGCAGACTCACTTCGGCACGAAGGCCGCAACGGCCACACGATTCGCCTCGGGCGGACGGACGAAGAGATCGGGTGCTCCCAGGTCGTCCACGGCACGCCGATCGGTGAGCTTTCGCAGCTGCTGCCCGAGCGCGCGCCGATGACCTCGATGTTCGAGCGTGTGGGTGAGCCGCGCTCGCGGGCATACCGAAGCTCGGTTCACGTCCTCGTCCGGAAACATGGCGTTCCGAGTGCCCTCGAACCTCTCGCCCTGTTGTGTACCAGCACGACGACCGACGAGAAGGCGTTCTTACTACGAAGCCACGACGTCGACCAGGACCGCGTCCTACTCACAGCAGACCAGCTGATCGAAGGGCATCTGGTCGACACGGGTTCGTCACCATTGCGCTTCGTGCGCGAGGAAGCGCTGGATGCGATGCGCAGCGTCGTTCCGTTCCTCGACGAGCACGCGATCTGGATCGACAGCCCCCACGACGGCTTGCCCCCACAAGCACTTCGTGACGATACCGAACTCCCGTGCAGTGATCCTTGGGCCCGAGGTCCCTACACGATGAAAGCCATCTACGAGTACCCGACGCAAAGAGCCCTCGGCGTATGTGGGCTGCCCACACGCACCCCCGTACGGGGAGTGTTCCTCTGCAACGAACAGGTGGCGCCCGGCCTCGGATTCGAGGGTTCGTTCCTGACCGCGACATCCGTCGCCAAGATCATCGGGTCGCAGTACCGCAGACAAGACTGGTTGCGCAGAGGCCCATGGGCGCGGCGCAGCGTTTAGGGCATATCGCTTGGCGCTCTGGTATGCTTTAGCGCATGGCAGCACCTCAGGAAGCACCCACACTCACCCTGCGACAGTTGCTTCGGCTCATGGTCGAGCGCGGCGCTTCCGACTTGCACATCACCACAGGCTCGCCGCCGCAGTTACGTATCGACGGCTCCCTCGTGCCGCTTCGCACGCCGCCCCTCAAGCCGCGCGAAACCAAAGCCCTGTGCTACGAGGTCATGACGGAAGACCAGCGTTTGCGCTTCGAGAAGGGCCATGAGATCGACTTCTCCTTCGGCGTGAAGTCATTGTCGCGTTTCCGATCGAACGTCTTCCTGCAGCGAGGCGCCGTGTCCGGTGCGTTCCGCGCGATCCCTTTCGAGATTCGGCCTCTGAAAGACCTCGGCATGCCGCCCGTCGTCGAAGAGCTGTGCCACAGACCACGCGGGTTGGTTTTGGTTACCGGCCCGACGGGCTCTGGCAAATCGACCACCCTTGCCTCGATGATCGACAAGATCAACACCGAGCAGCGTCAGCACATCGTAACGGTCGAGGACCCCATCGAGTTCCTTCACTCGAACAAGCTTTGCCTGGTCAACCAACGAGAAGTGGGCTCCGACACCTCGAGCTTCAAGGACGCGCTCAAGTACGCTCTTCGTCAGGACCCCGACGTAGTTCTCATCGGCGAGATGCGAGATCTCGAGACCATCGAGGCCGCTCTGACCATTTCTGAAACGGGTCACTTGGTGTTTGCGACGCTCCACACCAACACGGCTTCACAATCGATCAACCGTATCATCGACGTGTTCCCGGCCGGACAACAGAGTCAGATCCGAGCGCAGTTGTCGTTCGTGCTTCAGGGAATCCTGAGTCAGATGCTGCTGCCCCGAGCCGATGGACCGGGCCGCGTGATGGTCTGTGAGGCGCTCATTCCGAACGCTGCCATTCGCAACCTCATTCGCGAGGACAAGGTCCATCAGATGTACGGCATCATGCAGACCGGCCAGGGAACATCGGGCATGCAGACGATGAATCAGTCGCTCCTGCACATGGTTGCCCACGGCGCCCTCGATCGAGAGCTGGCGGAGATTCGGTCGCCCGAGCCCGACGAATTCCGGCAAATGCTGGTTCATTTCGACCAAAAGGGTTATCAGCAAGCGATTCGCGGCAGCGGCTGATTCGGCTTCCCGGCGGATTCTTACTAGTGTTAAGGGCGGGACGAGGTGATGGGAACCACAGCCAAAAGCCAGCGATGGGCACGAGCGCTCACCTTCGCACTGTGCTTGTTATTTTCCGCTGTTGCCGCAGCTCAAGATTCCAAGCCAGCAGGGTCGAGCTTCTCCGTCGAGGATCGCGCAGAGGCGGCCGAGGCGTATGACCGAGGCACGTCTGCGTATCTGTCGGAGAGCTACGAGCTCGCGGCCCACTGGTTCGAGCGAGCGTATCGCTTGGTTCCGACGTCCACCGCCCTGCTCCAAGCCGTGCGCGCGCACCACAAGGCGGGCAACTCGATTCAGGCAGCCAACCTCGCACTACGACTTCGGGACGAGTATCCCTCGGACGTGCGGTCCAAGCAGATCGCCGACGCGGTCATCGAAGCGGTGCAGCCGGCGAACGTGCTGATCGAGGCCCACTGTGAGAAGGCGTGTACGCTCGAGCTCGACGGCGCCCTGATCGAACACCCAACGTTCTTCGCGACGCCCGATGTGGAACACTCCCTCAAGGTGGCTTTCGACAACGGTGAAACCTCGACCCCCGTGCAAGGCGCGGCAGGAACCGTCAAGACCGTGACGCTGGCTGCACCCGCAGCCTCATCCGCTCCGCCAGTCCCACGATGGGCGTTCTTCTCTTCGCTGGGGGCGACCGTTGCGTTGGGCGCGGTCGCGGCATGGTCCGGGATCGATGCCAACAACGGCGTGAGCGCATACGAATCCGCTGCCCGAAGCGCCAGCTCGCCGGGCATCAACAACGGCACATCTCCGACTCCCCAACAGCAGGCTCAGGCATTACTCGAAGAGGGCCGTCAAAAAGAGCGACGGACGAATATTCTCATCGGCGTCACGGCTGCAATGGCCGCAACGACGGCCGTCCTGGGGGTCTTCACCAACTGGAAGGGCGAGTCTCGCGACACCGCCTCCAAGCGCATCGAGCCTGCGGTCGGAGTGAGCACGAAGGGCGGCACCTTGATGCTCAAGGGACGCTTCTGATGAGTCCTAGCGCCAGTCTGGCGGGAGGCGGCCGGATGTCCCGACCGATGGCGGGGCGCCAGCTGGGTCGCTACGAGATCCTGACGCAGCTGGCTTCAGGCGGAATGGCTTCGGTGTACATCGCCCGGGCGCAAGGCGTCGCGGGCTTCGAGAGACTCGTCGCGATCAAGGTATTGCATCCTCATCTTGCGTACGAGCAGGAGTTCATCTCCATGTTCCTCGACGAGGCACGCCTCGCCGCCAGGATCCGTCACATGAACGTCGTGCCGACGCTAGACGTCAGCGACAGCCCAGGCGACGGCTACTTCCTCGTCATGGAGTACATCGAGGGTGACCACCTCGGCGCCCTTCTCGGTCGAGCGGCCAAGAACGGCGACAGGCTGCCGCGGCCGTTCGTCTGTCGCGTACTGCTGGATACGCTTCAGGGGCTCGCAGCGGCGCACCATCTCACCGATGAGCATGGAAAGCCGCTGAAGCTCGTTCACCGCGACGTCTCGCCGCACAACATCCTCGTCGGAACCGACGGCATCGCTAGACTAACCGACTTCGGCGTTGCGAAAGCCGACGTTCGCATGGCGTCGACGCGCGCGGGTCAGTTCAAGGGCAAGCTCTCGTACATGGCACCGGAGCAAGCATCCTCGAGCGAAACCGACCAACGCTCCGACCTCTTCAGCCTTGGCATCATCCTCTGGGAGTCGTTGACCGGAAGACGCCTTTTCAAAGGCGAATCCAATGCAGCCACGCTCAACAAGCTGCTCAATGACACCATCGTCCGCCCGTCCGAGCTGTGGCCGGAGCTCGAGCCGTTCGACGACGTCGTGATGAAGGCCTTGAGCCGCAACCCAAGCGATCGATTCCAAACCGCCGACGCGTTTGGCGAGGCGCTCGACGACTTGGCCGGGCGCACGGGACTGGCCAAGACGCGCGACGTCGCTGAAGTGGTTCGCTCGTTGAACGCTGAAAAGCTGCAGGATGAGCGTCAGCGCGTACGGGACTCCATCGAGGTCCTTGGTCGCGCCGAGATTGCGGCATCGAAAGTGCCGATGCCCCGTGAAGGCGTGCCACAGGGGAGCGAGACCGAGCGTCGAGACGGGTACACCGGCTCGCATGTGCACGGGAGTGTCTCGGGGGTCCTCAGCGACGGCACACCGGTCGTGGTTCGGAGCGCCGCGGCGGACTCCAACACGCTGAAGTGGTCCGTGATGGCTCTTGCAGTCGTCGTATTCTTGTACGCCGGCTTCCTGGTGTGGCAGCTCACGCGGCCCCCGGCACCCCGGGAACCCGTGGAGCTGAGGAGCCCCAGCGTGGAGGTCGAGCAGTCGCCCCCCGCCGTGCGACCGGAGCCCACAGCGACCGATCCGGTCGACGTGGAAGAAGCCAAGAAGGCACCGGAACGCAAGAGCAGGTCGGCATCGCCGCGCCCCCGCCGACGACGGGCACGCCAGAAGACTCCGAGTGCCGCCAAGCCCGCCCAGGAGCCGGTAAAGCCCGCAAAGACGCCGGCGCGAGCGAAGTCACGCCCCGCTCCGCAGCCCGACCCGGTCGACATCGACATTCAAAACCCCTACCGGAACTAGTCGGGCCCGGTGGCAGCCACAACGGAATTACGCCTCGCTTTTGACCAGGCGATCCCAAATCGGCTAGGGTTTTGAGAGACCCAGAGGGGATCGGGCGGAGAATTCATGGCCGAGTGGGTATACGAAGCGCGCACACGTGCGGGCGAAGTTCAAACAGGAATCATCGAGGCGGACAGCAAGGAAGCGGTGCAGTCCAGGCTGCGCGCGCGGCAGCTCAACCCGGTCAAGATCAAGAAAAAGGGACGCGAGCTCAAGCTGTCCTTTGGTACCGGCGTCACGCCGAAAGAGCTGGTCGTGTTCACACGCCAGTTCGCGACGATGATCGACGCAGGTCTGCCCCTCGTTCAGTGTCTAGACATCCTGTCGAGCCGCGGGGACAACAAGGCCCTCAACGCGATACTCAAGGACGTGAAGGACTACGTCGAGCAGGGTGGCACGTTTTCGGAGGGTCTGGGCAGGCATCCCAAGCTCTTTGACGAGCTCTTCGTCAACCTGGTTCGCGCCGGTGAGATGGGCGGTATCCTCGACACCATTCTCAATCGGCTTGCCGGATACATCGAGAAGCGCGTCAAGCTCGCCCGACAGGTCCGCGGCGCGATGGTGTACCCCGTCGCCATCTTTTTCGTGGCGATCATCGTCGTGGTGGTCATGCTCGCGTGGGTCATTCCCAGCTTCAAGACCATGTTCTCCGAGTTCGGAGGCGAAGACGGTCTGCCTGCGCTGACACAATTCGTCATCGCGGCGTCGGAAGGCTTCCTCAACAACGTTCACTGGATCTTCTTGGGTACGGGCGCGTTCGTCTTCACCATCACGTGGATCTATCGGCAGCCGGTGGGCAAGCACTTCTTCCATAGAACATTGCTGGTTCTTCCAATTCTCGGGCCCGTGATGCGCAAGATCTCCGTCGCGCGCTTCACGCGGACGCTGGG
>CBDURI010000066.1:0-11273 GCA_965369435.1 uncultured bacterium | reverse complement strand
GCCTGCGTATCTATGGTCCCGCGCGATGCGCCGCCGACCGGCACGCTTTTCCTTGCTGCTGGCTTTGTTCGCGGCGATTCCCGCCACCGCCCTTGCAAGCGGCGATGCGCACGGACTGGGCTACGAGGTCTGGCTGATCCTCGCCGGGATGCTCCTCGCCGCGAAGATGGGCGGGGAGATTGCGGTACGTCTGAATCAGCCGTCGGTCCTCGGCGAGCTCTGCGCCGGCATCATCCTCGGCAATTTGTACCTGGTCGGCATTCACACCTTCGAGGGCGCGGCGCAGCTCGTCCCCGTCGAGTTTCTCGCGGAGCTCGGCGTGGTGCTCCTCCTCTTCGAGGTCGGGCTCGAATCGACGCTCACCGAAATGAAGGCGGTTGCGCCCACTTCTGGGCTCGTCGCGATCATTGGGGTCGTGGTACCGATGCTGCTCGGATACGGTGCCAGCCTCTGGCTGCTCCCCGACGCTCCCTTTGCGCTGCACCTGTTCATTGGGGCTACGCTAAGCGCCACGAGCGTGGGGATCACGGCGCGGGTCCTGAAAGACCTCAACGCGATGGGCCGTCCCGAAACCCGCGTCATCCTCGGTGCCGCAGTCATTGACGACGTACTGGGCCTGATCGTACTCGCCGTGGTTGCCAGCATCGCCGAATTCGGTGCGGTTCCCGGCCCGATGGACCTCGGTCTCATCATTGGCCTCGCCGGAGGCTTCCTTTTAGGCGCGCTCCTCTTGGGTGCCTACGTCATGCCGGGGGTCTTTCGTTTGGCATCGAAACTCCGAACGCCAGACGTCCTGGCGGCGGTGGCCATCGGTCTGTGCCTGCTTCTGGCGGGGATCTCGGGCGCCGCGGGGCTAGCCCCCATCGTCGGTGCATTCGCCGCGGGGCTCATCCTGGATGAAGTTCACGTCAGGCCGTTCGGCCACAAATCGGCGCACGACCTCACCGAAATCATCGGCCCGATCGTCGCCATCATGGCGCCGATCTTCTTCGTGCGCACCGGCATGATGGTCCAACTCGGCGGAATCGGGACGGGGCCACTGCTCCTCGCCCTCGCTCTGACCGTCGTGGCGATCGTGGGTAAGCTCGTCTCGGGCCTGGGCGTCCGAGGCAACGCCATCGACAAGCTCACAGTCGGCATCGGAATGGTACCGCGCGGGGAGGTCGGTTTGATCTTCGCCAACGTCGGCGCGGGCATTCAGTTCGAGGGCGAGCCTCTCATCGAGGCGGGCGTGTACGCCGCCATCGTCCTCATGGTGATGGCCACCACGGTGGTAACGCCTCCCTGGCTGGCCCATCGCATCCGGCAAGTGTCGCGCAAGCACGCCGATGTCGCTTGAAGAGGCGCTCGAGAACGCGAACGCATCGATTCGTAGCGTAGTCGAATCGCTCGGCTCGAACGAACGCATCGACGTCGCATCGCTCCCGACGGGTGCGCTCGATTGGGCCATCGCACAAGCCGCCGCTGCTCATCCCGAGCAGAAGTTCGTCCTCGTCACCGCAACACTCGACGAAGCATATCGTCACGAGTCGAACCTTCGCTTTCTCCTCGGCGACGAAAACGGCGAGGTATTGCTCTTCACTGCCGCGGACACGAGCCCACTATTGGACGTCGTTCCGGACCGGCGGGCCGAGATGCAACGCATGGCGGTGCTGACGCAGCTCGCAGAGGACCAGCCTTGGCGAGTGCTCATCGTGCCGGGTTCCGCGTTCCTGCGCCGTGTTCCTCCGGCGGAGCACGTCCAAGCAGGACTGCTGTCGATCGAGATCGCGACGCAGATCGAGCGCGACGACTTAGTGGAGCGGCTGCTCGAACTCGGGTACCTCCGTGTGCCTTTGGTGGAAGACCGCGGGACGTTCTCTGCCCGCGGGGCGCTGATCGACGTCTTCGGGCCCGACGCCGCCCTGCCCTTCCGCATCGAGCTCGACGACGATCTGGTGACGAGGATTCGGCGTTTCAATCCCGACGACCAGAAGACCTCCGACGAGACCGACTCGGTGCAGCTCGGCGCAGCGCGAGAGGTTCCCGACGCGCCGGCCATGATCGCCCGAGCCAAGACCCTCGTGCGCGAGCTCTGCGACGAAATGAACATGCCGACCCTGCGAGCAAGAGAGCTCGTCAGCGAGCTCGATCGCGGCTCCGGCGCATTGATCTCGAATGCACTGCTCCCAGCCTACTTCGATCGGCTCGAGACTCTTTTCGACTACATCCCGCAAGACGCCCGCATGGTGCTAGCCGACCCGACGGCCATCGCGGCAGCGGTCGCTGAGGAGCAGCACGGCGCGACCGACGAACACTCCGCCCGCCGAGACCGGCCGACCTTCGAGTTGTCCGCGTACTACATGAGCGAGGGGGAACTTGCCGACCGCCTGCAAACCTACCGGGTGGTGGTGGCGCATCGCCTAGCCGTTCACGGCGCTGCCGGGGAAGACGAGGGGCCCATCGTAGCCGCGTTCGGTCCACCAGCGGACGGTCTGCTCCGCGTAGACGCATCCGACCAGCACGCGCTCGTCTCAGAGCTCCGTGCACACAAGGCCCACGGAGATCGAGGCCTACAACCGCTCGCCGATCAGCTCCAAGAGTGGACCGAGCAAGGGTTGCAAGTTTCACTGGTCGGCAGGACTCAACACCAAGCCGACCGGCTGGTCGACCTACTCCGCAGCTATGGGGTGGCCGCACGCGCCTTGGACGATGTGCGGTTGGGTGAGCTGCGGGATGGGTTCGTGCTGTGGAGCGAAGGCGTCGCCTACGTCACCGAAGAGGAGGTCTTCGGGTCTCGCGTGCGACAGCGACGCGGCAAACGGCAGACGCGTCGACAACAACAGCGCTTCCTCGAAGACTTGCGCGAGCTGAGCTCTGGCGACTTCGTCGTGCACGCGGACCATGGCGTCGGCAAGTACCTGGGCCTGAAGCACAAAGCGCTGAGCCTCACCTCGATGGACCGGCTTCACGGCCGAACGGCGCAAACCGTCGAGGTCATGGTCGTCGAGTACGCGGGCGGGGACAAGCTGTTTCTCCCGGTGACGCGCCTCGGGGTCATCCAAAAATTCAAAGGTGGCGAGGGACATCAGCCCAGGCTCGATCGACTGGGCGGGACGACCTTCGCGACGAAGAAGGGACGCGTCCGTAAGGCGGTTCAACAGATGGCCGAGGAGCTTCTCAAGCTCTACGCGGAGCGGTCCGCCGCGCACCGTGAGCCGATCGAACCTGCCGGTCCGGCATATGCCGAGTTCGAGGCAACGTTTCCGTTCGAGGAAACCCCTGATCAAGAGAAGGCCATCGAGGACGTGATGGGCGATCTCGACGAACCTCAGCCCACGGATCGCCTGATCTGTGGAGACGTGGGCTTCGGCAAGACCGAAGTCGCTCTCCGCGCTGCGTTTCGAGTCGCGATGAGCGGTCGGCAAGTCGGGATCCTGTGTCCAACGACGGTACTCGCGCAGCAGCACTACCGCACGTTTTCCGCGCGCCTAGACGGCTACCCGCTCCGCATCGAAGTGCTGTCGCGATTCGTCCCACGCGCCAAGCAGATCGAGGTGCTGAAGGCCCTCAAGGACGGCACCGTAGACGTCGTCATCGGCACGCATCGACTACTCTCGAAGGACGTCCACTTCGCGAACCTGGGGCTCTTGGTGGTCGACGAGGAGCAACGGTTTGGCGTCACCCACAAAGAGCGCATCAAGAAACTCCGGACCAACGTCGACGTGATCACGCTCACCGCGACACCGATTCCGCGCACTCTGCAACTCGCGGTAGGCGGCATGCGGAACCTGTCGCTGATCGCGACGGCGCCCCAAGACCGGCGCGCCGTGCGGACGTTCGTCTGCCGTTGGGACGACCACCTGATCAAAGAGGCCATCGAACGGGAGCTGAGTCGCGGAGGGCAGGTGTTCTTCGTGTACAATCGCATCGAGGGCCTGTACGAGCGCGCCCAACGTCTCCAGGACCTGCTGCCAAACGCGCGGCTCGCTGTGGCACACGGCCAAATGAAGCCTGCACTTCTCGATAAAACGATGACCGACTTCGTCGAGGGCGCTTACGACGTCTTGTGCTCGACGGCGATCGTGGAGAGTGGCCTCGATATCCCACGCGCCAACACGATTCTAATTGACCACGCGGATGCCCTCGGGCTCGCGCAGCTCTATCAGTTGCGGGGACGCGTCGGACGCTCGGACCAGCGCGCCTATTGCTACCTCATCACACCACCACCTAACCAGATGTCCGAGGAGTCCCGGGTTCGCATGGAGGCGCTCGAACGTTTTTCGGGCTTGGGTGCGGGCTTCCGTGTGGCAACGCTCGATATGGAGCTTCGGGGTGCCGGCAACCTCCTCGGGTCGGAGCAAAGCGGGAACGCGTCGCTGGTCGGTTTCGACATGTTCGTGCAAATGCTGAGTGATGCAGTGGCGGAGCTCAAGGGCGACCACGTCCAGCAAGAGGTCGACCCGGAGTTGTCGATCGAGCTCGAGCACTACCTCCCCGAGGAGTACATCGACGACATCGGGCTACGCCTGTCGTTGTATCGTCGATTCGCCACAGCGGTGGACGAGCAGGCCGTCGATGACCTCGCGACCGAGATGGAGGAACGTTTCGGTGCGCCTCCGCCGCAGGCCCGTGACTTCGTACGGGTGATGTCCCTCAAGCCGTTGCTCCGCGACCTGCGCGCGCTCGGTTGCGAGGCCGAGCCCAAGCGGGTGACCCTGCACCTACGGGAAGACACGCCGCTCGACCCCTCGAGGCTGATGCCGCTCGTGGCCACGCCCGGCGGTGGGTGGGGGCTTTCCCCTGACATGAAGCTGACTCGGCGCTATCGAGACGAGGAATCCGGCGACGCGGTGGATCGTGTACGATCCTTGCTTCGCGAGCTCGAGCCACTGTGCTCGAAAGGGGAGCAGCCCCCGAAGGATGGTGCGAACGATGTCACTTCCCGATGAGCTTCAGCGCATATTCGACGCAGACCGCGTCTTACAAGAAGCGGAGTCCGTGTTGCTTCGCAAGAAGAGCTCGGACGAGCTCATCGCGCTGCTCGAACGCGAGACCGAGAGCGCACTCCGGATGGAAGACCGCAAGGAAGGCACGATGCGCCTCGAACGCCTGGCGGACCTCTGCGCACAGGTTCCCGGTCCCCGCATGGCCGACGCCCTGATCGCCATCTTGAACGACGCAGAGCCACGCGTCCGAGTGGCCGCCGGGGAGGCGCTGCGGGACTTGGGGTATGAACGCTACGCCGAGCTCGCGCGTGGCATCGAGCGAGCACTCGACCGCAACGCCGACGGGGTCGCCATGTCCGAGCTTCCCTGGGTGCTCGCCGAGATCGCCGAGCCGAGCGCGCTCGCCCTGATTCGTCGATTTCTCGATCACTCGAGCCCCGACGTGGCGGCCGCGGCCATCGAAGCGCTCGCTCAACTAGCAGACCCCGAGGCTTTGGCGGACCTCGAACGCTTCGTGGGCGACTCGCGAGTCGTTCTCATCGAAGACTTCGAAGACGAGACCAAGACCACCCTCGGCGAGCTGGCTGAGGATGCGCTCGAAATGTTGGGCGTGAGGCGCGAACCGGTCTAGAGGCTCTCACGGGTCCACCGGGCTCGTCGCTTTCCTGCTTTGGCCCGAGCCCGGTCTTTCGCGAAGAGCGCAAGGTAGTCCTCCGTCACGGGATCGATCCGAACCTCTTCCGGAAGGTTGTCGCGCGCTGCCTCCATGGCGTTGAAGAGCGAACGGAGTGGGCCCGACGCCTGCCCAAACGTCGACGGCGCAATGGTCTCCGAAACATCGGCCATGCGGTCGACAACGGTCTTGCTCAGATAGCCCCTTCTGCGCAGGTCATCGAAGCTCGCGACCAACACCTCGGGATTGAACGTGTGGGCGACGACCAAATCGGCGCCGACCCGCAGCACCGCCTGGGCGTCGAGCGCGCCATCCTCCAGCAGCACCAACGCGGGTTGAAAGTAGTTGTGAAAGGGACACACGCGCCGCCCAAAGTCGCCGAATCCAGCCGTCGAGGAACCTCGCTCGAGGTGGATGAAAATACGGCGGACGGCATCGCACCGTGGGACTCGTGCGGCGATGCGAACAATCTCGGGAATGTCCTCCGGATAGACGTTCGCCGCTTCGGCGATTTTCATCAGCAGTTCCTGGCTCACTCGGCCTGCCGCGATGTCAGCGTAGAGCGAGTAGATGAACGCATCGCCCTCGGCGTCATCCCCGAATAGGATCTCCTCGGTCTCGGGCGACACATTGGTTCGCGACCGAAGCAGCGCGGTCAGCTTGTAGCTGAGCTGGTCTCGCAGGAATCGAAACTTGCCGCGAACCAGGTTTCGAAGGCTGGGCTTGAGTGTGAATCCGTCCCAGCGAATGCCGTCGAGCCTGAGCTTGGCTTCGAGGACGCTCCGCATCTGCTCGGGGCTCCCGGACAAAATGAATATGGCCGCCGGGTCGGTGGCCCGGATCTCTCTCAGCAGCGTGCCCGCACCAGGATACGTGCGCTTGCGCGAAGCCGGTTCGAAAGCGGTGCGCACCAAGTCGCGTAGGGTGTCGAACTCCGTGCGGAGATAGGTCTTGTCGAGGTCCCACCGATAGACGACGTGCTCCCTGCGCTCGCTCAAGTCCGGTGCCACCGGCGGACCATAGCAGTCATCCGGCAACAGATGCAGACTCAGTCGACTCTGATATGGTCGCCGCATGCCCCTCCACGCGGTGGTCATCGGCGAGCGCACGTTGGCCCGCGGCTCGGAAGCTCAACACGTCGAGTGGGATGCGAACGTTCGGGAGCTTCTGTCCAAGGCCGGAAGCCAGGCCGAGGACGTCGCAACACTCCACGTAAGCATGACCGAGCAGCAATTCCTGTTGGACTTCCGCGATGATGATGACAGCGAGCTCGTCACCATCATCATCCCGCACGAGCTTCTCTCCGAGCACATCACCGAGTACATCGACATCGTTCGCCAAATCGCCGACGCGGACGGCGTCAATCAAATGGAAGCGCTGGACATGGCAAAGAAAGTCACCCACGACCGTGCCGGGCGAGTGCTGAAACGCGAGCTCCGCGACGTTGGTTTCGATCTAGAGACTTCACGAGGTTTGTTCACACTGCTTCTCTCATTGCGGGTAGACACCACCCGGCTCGTCGGCATCCACGGTCACCGCAGGATCCGCTAGTTGCCGGAATCGCAAGCGATCCCGGTCAACAACTGTTCGGTTTGGCACTACTGGATTTTTTTCTCCATTTGTTGAACACTGAAACTGTAGGGGTCATGACAGCGTCGCTGAAAGAGTCGGTCGAGCCGCCGGCCGAGGAGCTGCATCCTCGGGAAGAGAGCGCAACCTACTCGAAGCGTGATGAGGATTTCGTGCGAATCCTCAACGCCGCGGGGCTCGCGTGCGAGCTCGACACGACGCAGTTATCTGTAATCGCCGCGAACCTAGAAGAGTCCCGGGTCGACTCTCGCCGGCTGGACATCCTCGGGCTGTACTATCGCGGCAACGACGACGCGTCGGTCGCGGCCCGTCGCCGCAGCACCGACCGCTTCTTCATGCACAACGACTACTTCTCCGTGAATGCCCATCAGCTGGTATCTTCTCTTGCGAACCTCAACCCGGAAATTGCGTCGATGAGGCTGCAACGCATCGGCACCGACGACGGGCCGTTGGTCCTGCGCGCCGGCGAGCACTTCAGCGCCATCACCGACGAAGACGACGAGGATGCTGAACACGGAACCGTGGCGGTACGGGCGCTAGTGCGTGCCCTCAACTCACTCCTGGCCAAGGCGGGAGTGAACGAAAGGCTCGTTCCCCTCGTGCCGGACGACTCGCGCGAGCTCTACGTCGGAGTCACCGAGGAGGGCGCGATGACGTTGCTGCAGGGCGGATGCACCGAGCTTTCAGCGGTGGCGGCGCTGCGGGAATTTTCGAGCTGGTAACAGCCACGTCACTCGGCCATACCTGTGCGCGGGAATTTCGAGGTGAGCAAGAATGGCTGAATACGACTACGACCTCTTCGTCGTTGGCGCGGGCTCCGGTGGCGTGAGGGCAGCACGAGTGGCGAGTGAGCTCGGCGCACGGGTCGCAATCGCCGAGATGGATCGCCTGGGAGGCACCTGCGTCAACGTGGGCTGTATTCCGAAGAAGCTCTTCGTCTATGGCTCTCACTTTTCATATGACCTCGAGGACGCGAGGGGCTACGGCTGGTCGACCGAATCGTCGTTCGACTGGGCCACCCTTCGAGCCAACAAGGACCGCGAAATCGAGCGCCTCAATCGAATCTACGAAGCTCTGCTCGAGGGCGCAGGAGTGGATCTGTTGAAAGGTCGGGCGCGACTCGTCGACGCGCATGCGGTCGAGATGGACGGGATCACGCGCACGGCCGAGAGGATCCTAATCGCGACCGGCGGCACAGCCGTCGAGCCGGACATCCCCGGAAGCGAACACGCCCTCACATCCAACGCGGCGTTCACCCTCGATGAGTTGCCTAGGCGAATGCTGGTGGTTGGGGCCGGATACATCGCGCTCGAGCTCGGTTCGGTCCTGTGTGCGCTCGGCGTGAATGTCACGCTCGTTCACCGGGGAGACGAAATTTTGCGCGGATTCGATCGCGACCTCGCTTGCCACCTTCACGACGAGCTCGAAGCCAAAGGGATGCACATCCTCCTCGAAACCCGCGTGGAAGAGCTTCGCAAAACCGACACCGCGTTCGAGGCTCGCTTGAGTAACGGCGAGGTCGTCGCTACCGATCTTCCCATGTTCGCCATCGGGCGTGAGCCCAACGTCGAAGGGCTGGGGCTCGAAGACGTCGGTGTTGAGCTCGGTCGCCACCGGGGAATCGTCGTGGATGACAACTTCACGAGCTCCGTCCCGTCCATTCACGCCGTCGGTGATGTCACCGATCACGTTCAGCTCACCCCGGTGGCCATCGCCGAGGGCATGCATTTCGCTCACCACTTCTACGGCGAGGACGACCACCGCATCGACTACATGAGCATCCCGACCGCTGTGTTCTGTCAGCCTGAGCTCGCCACGGTGGGTCTCACCGAAGCCGAGGCGTGGCACCGATGCCAAGACGTCCGGGTCTACAAGTCGGTGTTCACGCCCTTGAAGCTGTCGCTGAGCGACCGAAACGAACACACCATCGTGAAGCTGGTAGTCGATGCGGCGAACGACCGGGTGATCGGCTGTCACATGGCCGGCCACGGAGCCGCGGAGATCATCCAAGGGCTGGCGATCGCCATGAAAGCAGGAGCCACGAAGGCGCACTTCGACGCCACCATCGGGATTCACCCCACCTCCGCGGAGGAATTCGTCTCCCTGCACTAATTCTTGATCTTTATAATCAAGAATTAACAGCGCGGCAAGTGACAAAATATACTGTATTTTTGGGCTTTCGGGGTTTAGAGTAGCTTTCCCGAGCTGGACGCGTTGCAAACCCGCACCAGACTTGTCAAGTTACTCCGAGTCACCATGGAAGCTGTCCGCGCCGCCCCAGCCGATGCCGATCTCGATCAACAGAATCGAGCCCTCGGAACCTCGACCCCTGAAGTGCTCATGCAATGGGCCTCGCAGCGGTTCGGCGACAAGCTGATCGCGTCCACCAGTTTTGGCGCGACGTCCGCCGTGATGCTGCATCTCGTGCACGAGGTCGCGCCCCGTACCCCCATCATCTGCGTCGATACGGGCTACCTCTTCCCTGAAACCTATCAATTCGCGGAAGACTTGATCAAGCGCTTGGAGCTCGACGTCCATTTCTATGCCGCGCGCATGTCTCCAGCTCGCCAGGAAGCGCTGTACGGCAAGCTCTGGGAGCAAGGAGAAGAGGGGGTGGACCGCTACCTCCAAATCAACAAGGTCGAGCCGATGCAGCGTGCGCTTCGTGATCTCGGCGCGGAGGGCTGGATGGCGGGCCTGCGTTCCGAGCAAACCGAGCATCGCGCGGGACTGCGCCGCATCGACCGGCAAGACGGCCGCGTCAAAATCCACCCGATCCTGCGCTGGACCGACGACGAGATCACCGCCTACATGGAGCGCTACGACCTCCCGTACCATCCGATGGTCCAGCAGGGGTACCGCTCGATTGGTGACCACCATTCTACTATTCCCACGACCGCCGACATGGATCCGCGGGACGGTCGCATCCTCGGCAAAACACGGGAGTGCGGGCTGCATCTTCCGCTGACCGAAGAGCAAAACCAGAGCCTCAAGTCGAGCGGCTTGTAAGAAGCTGGCCCATCACCGCGCTTTGCGTAACCTCACCTGGGGGCCGCGAACGGTGACTTTGCTTCGGCTTGTGCTCAGCGATCTGCATCTCGGGACGGGAACCCGGCGGGGACAACTGAACCCGCTCGAGGATTTCATTCACGATGATCGCCTGGTCGAGCTCCTCGGCTACTACGACGAGCTCGCCGGCTCCGACGGCAGCATCGAGCTGATTCTGAACGGGGACATCTTCGACCTGTTGAAGGTGAAGATCGCCGGCGAGTGGCCGATCGAGGTGACCGAAGACATCGCGATCGCCAAGCTGCAGCAGTGCCTCGACGGACACCCGAAGTTCGTGCTCGCGCTCCGCGAGTTTCTACAGAAGCCGACGAACCGCGTGACCTATCTGCCGGGCAACCACGACCTCGAACTGTGGTTCACCGGCGTGCAGGAGCTATTTCTTCGATACGTGGCACCGGGCGACGCCGTAGAGCGCGTGCACTTCGTGACCTCGTCCGACACCTACTACCTTCCCGAAGGCATCCAGATCCGACACGGCCATCAGTTCGAACGCATTCACCGCGTCGACTACTCGCAGATTACCCGTACTCGCCGTGACGGAACCGAAGTGTTGGCCTTGCCTTGGGGTAGCCTGTGGATCCTCGAGGTGATGAACCCGCTCAAAGAGATTCGAAGCCACATCGACCGTGTCCAGCCACTGAGTCGATTTCTGTGGTCATCAGCGTTCTTGGACCCGGGCTTCGTCTTCAAGTTCCTGTGGCGCTCCACGGTCTACTTCCTTCGACATCGCATTTTCACCATTCGAGCGTGGCGCGACCGCATCATGAATTTCCCGCGACTGGTTCGCGAAGAACTTCTCGAGCTCACGAGCGGCGGCTACGACGAACGAGCAATTCGAGCACTCAACAAGATTCGAGGCGCCCACACCCTCATCGTCGGCCACAGCCACGGCCCAAGATTCCTCCAGCTCCCCAACGACCGCATCCTCGTCAACACCGGCACTTGGGTAAGAATGATCAACTTGGACCTCGAACACCTCGGCCAAGACAGCGGCTTGACCTACGCCGTCATCA
>CBDURI010000065.1:0-11362 GCA_965369435.1 uncultured bacterium | reverse complement strand
CGGGTGCGTACTATAACCGTGGGGATGACCGAGCGGGCGGATGTCGTGGTTGTGGGGGCCGGGCTGTCGGGGCTTTGTGCTGCGCGCAAGCTTCGTGCTCAGGGCGCGTCCGTACGGGTGATCGAGGCGCGTGACCGCGTGGGTGGGCGCACGCGCACCGAACAGATTGGGCGGGGCACGTTCGATGTGGGCGGGCAGTGGATTGGGCCTGGGCAAGAGCGCGTGCGTGCGCTTGCGAACGAGCTTGGGATCCAAACGTTTCCGACGTACGTCAAAGGGAAGAAAGTGCTGGAGGTCGAAGGGAAGGTGTCGACCTACAAGCGGTCGATTCGTTCGATGTCGGTTCCCAACCTCATTCAGATGCAGGGGGCGCTCAGCTATCTGAAGCGCGTTCGCAAACGGATCTCGCCTTCCGGGCCGATGACCGCTGAGGGCGCCGAGGCGCTCGATGGCGAGACTCTCGAGACCTGGCGAGCGAGGTTTGTGAAGTCGGACAAGATCAACGCGGTGATGGACGCTGCCATTCGAACGATTTTTGGCGCCGAGGCCCGTGACCTATCTGCTCTTTACTTCTTGATGTATCTCAACGCGGGCGGAGGGATGCTGAGCCTTTCGGAGGCTCGCGGGGGCGCGCAGCAGGACCGGTTTGTCCCTGGGGCACAGTCGATTTCGTTGGCGCTCGCGAAGGAGCTGGGCGATGCGGTGGCACTAGGGCTGCCGGTTCGTAAGCTCGTTCAAAGCAGCGACGGGGTGGATGCCGTGTCCGACGGGCAGACCATCGGGGGCCGGTATGCGATTGTCAGTGTGCCGCCGGTGCTTGCCGGACGCATTGAATACGAACCGGCAGTTTCGGTTGGGCGGGATCAAGTCACGCAACGCTTTGCGATGGGCGCCGCAGTCAAGGTGCTCCTTACGTATGAGCGCGCGTTTTGGCGTGACGCCGGGTTCTCGGGTGAGGTCGTGAGCTCCGACGGGCCGCTCAGCGTCGTCTACGACAACACGTCGCATGACGGGCAGCAGCCTGCTCTGATCGGCTTCGTCGTCGGGAGCCAAGCGCGGCAGTGGTCTGCGCAACCTTTGGCCGATCGCCAGCGTCGCGTGACGAGCGCGCTCAAGCGGTACTTCGGGGAAGAAGCGGGTTCGTTCCAAGAGTATCGCGAGCTCGACTGGGGTGCAGAGCCATGGTCGCGCGGTTGTCCGGTCGGTGGACTCCCACCGGGGGTTCTCACCCACTCGTTTGCGCACCTTCGCAAACCCGAGGGGCGGATCCACTGGGCTGGCACCGAATCTGCCACGGAATGGATCGGCTACATGGAGGGTGCCATCCAGTCAGGCGAACGCGCAGCGGACGAAGTCCTGCGACGGCTGTAGCCCCGCCCCCCTTTACCTACTGGGGTTGATGCGGACAGTGACGTCTTTGGAGGCGGGGGTGAAGCTGCCGTCGGCGTACCTGTCGAGGGGGACGAGGATGTTGGCTTCGGGGAAATAGGTCGCCACGCAGCGGCGGGGGATCGGGTAGGGGACGACGGTGAAGCGAGGAGCGATGCGGTGTCTGCCGCCGAAGTCGTTGCTGATGTCCACCTTTGAGCCCGCGGCGATGCCGGCCTCTCGCATGTCCTCTTCGTTCACGAACACGACGCGCCGGCCGCCTCGAATGCCTCGGTAGCGGTCGTCGTTTCCGTAGACGGTGGTGTTGTATTGGTCGTGCGTGCGAACGGTCATCATGCGGTAAGCGCCGTCGGGCAGGGATAGATCGGGCGCCGGGTTGATGGTGAACCCGGCCTTGCCGCTTTCGGTATCGAACTCCCGTTCGCGGGCGCCGTTGTAGAGCTCGAAACCACCCGGTTTGCGCACGCGCGCGTTGAAGTCCTCGAAGTTCGGGATCGCCTCGGCGATGAGGTCGCGGATGCGGTCGTAGTTCTCGATCAGCCAGCACCAGCTCACGGGGGTCTCCGGGCCCAGCACCTCTTGGCCGAGTCGCGCGACGATCGCTGCCTCGCTGTAGAGATCCGGGTGTGCGGGCTTGAGGTGGCCTTGCGAGGCGTGGACGACGCCCATGGAGTTTTCAACCGTCACGAACTGCGGACCATAGGCTTGCGCGTCGACTTCAGAGCGGGCGAGGCAAGGCAAGATGATCGACCACTTGCCGCGAACCAGATGGCCGCGGTTGAGCTTGGTGCTCACGTGGACGGTCATGTCGCAGTTCTCGAGTGCGCGTGCAGTGCGTTCCGTGTCGGGTGTCGCTTGGAGGAAGTTGCCGCCCATCGCGAAGAAGACCTTCGCGCGCCCGTCGAGCATCGCGTGAATCGCTGCGACGGTGTTGAAGCCGTTCTCGCGCGGCGGGTCGAAGCCGAACACTTCTTGGATGCGATCGAGGAACGCCTTCGATGGACGGTCGTGAATACCCATCGTGCGGTCGCCTTGGACATTGCTGTGCCCGCGTACGGGGCAGGTGCCGGCGCCCGGGATCCCGATACTTCCGCGCATCAGGAGGAAGTTGACGATCTCGCGGATGTTGCCGACGCCGTTCTTGTGTTGCGTCAAACCCATCGCCCAACAGACGATCGTCTTTCGGCTGCGTACGATGATCTCGACAGCTCGCTCGACGTCAGCCCTCGCGAGGCCGGCAGCCTCGAGGAGCGCATCGACGTCTTGTGACTCCAAGTGCGCTCGGAGCTGCGCGAATCCGTCCGTGTGAAGTTCGATGAACTCCGCGTCGAGCACTTCGCCGGGCCGTCGAGCCTCGGCTTCGAGTAGCAAACACATCAACGCCTTGAGCAGCGCAACGTCGCCGTTGATCTGCACCTGAAGGAATAGGTCTGCGATCTGTGTGCCGCCGGTGAGCACTTGGCCGGGGCTCTTCGGATTGATGAAGCCCATCAAACCCGCTTCGGGAAGCGGATTGATGGCGATGATCTGCGCGCCGTTCTTTTTCGCCTTTTGCAGGGCCGTCAGCATGCGCGGATGGTTCGTGCCTGGGTTCTGTCCCATCACGATGATCGTGTCCGCTTCGTGCACATCATCGAGCGTGACGGAGCCTTTGCCGATGCCGACGGTCTGACCGAGGCCGACGCCGCTCGACTCGTGGCACATGTTCGAGCAGTCCGGCAGGTTGTTCGTTCCAAAGGCGCGCACGAACAGTTGGTAGAGGAAAGCTGCCTCGTTGCTCGTGCGGCCGGAAGTGTAAAAAACCGCTTCGTTCGGGGAGTCGAGCCGCTTGAGTGAGTCCGCGATACGAGTAAACGCCTCGTCCCACTCGATCGGCTCGTAGAAGCGCGAGCCGGGGCGAAGCATGAGCGGTTGCGTGAGCCTGCCCTGCAGCCCGAGCCAGTAGTCGGACTTCCTTGCAAGCTCGTCGATGCTGTGCCGTTGAAAAAACTTCCAATCGGCACGGTGCCGGGTGGTTTCCCATGCGGCTGCTTTGGCGCCGTTCTCGCAGAACTCGGTGAGCGCGGCGCGGTCGTCCGGGTC
This sequence comes from uncultured bacterium, assembly GCA_965369435.1. GTDB lineage: Bacteria > Myxococcota_A > Polyangia > Polyangiales > Houyiibacteriaceae > SG8-38. The sequence goes on along the minus strand of CBDURI010000065.1, from coordinate 7,891 downwards.
AGGCCACGCGCATCCGGGGCAGTCGAAGCCATCGGTTTGGTTCATGCGCCCCAGAATACGGATAGCGGACGGGATCGAGTGTCCGTGCTTGTGCATGTGCGCGAACGAGGAGCGGATGGATGCGAGACCTGCAGCCTTCGTTTTGGGCGCTTCGACGAGCAGCTCGTCGTCGGTTTCGGGTGGCTCGGCGCCGCTCGGGTGGTGGTCCGCCATCAACTCGCCTCTACCGACACGAATGCATGCTCGCTCGCTTCGAGCGCGATGCGCTCAGCGTTCGAATAGACGTTGAAACGGTTCTCCCGGGCGAAGCCGACCAATGTGAGGTCGAAACGCCGCGCCGTCTCCACCGCCAAGCTCGTCGCCGCTCCGATGGCCACCAACATTGGAAGCCGAGCACGCACCGTCTTTTGAACCAGCTCGAAGCTCGCGCGGCTGCTCACGACGACGAAGCCGTCGCGGGACTTGGAGGCAGCGTCTCGAAGCCACACGCCGACTAGCTTGTCGAGGGCGTTGTGGCGGCCGACGTCCTCACGGTGAAGCATGAGCTTTCCGGCATCGTCGAAGAGTGCGGCACCATGTGTCCCGCCGGTGTGGCGGAACCAGGCCTGCGACTCTTCGAGCGACGCAAGGGCCCTTCGGATGGCTGCGGGACGAGCCGAGTCGCGCTTCACCGGGACCCGGTCGCAGCCCTCTTTCGACAGCGACTCGATCGTCCGTTCGCCACACACTCCGCAAGCGCTGGTCACCGTGAGGTTCCGCTCGAACAGTCGGGACGGCACGACGACGTGTTCGCGAAGCACAGCACGCACCACGTTCTCGGGCGTGTCGGCCTGGATGCAGTGGCGCACGCTGAGCAAATCGTCGATGCCCGCGATGACGCCCTCCGCGTACAGAAATCCTGTGACCAAATCGCGATCATGCCCCGGCGTGCGCATCGTAATCGCCAGCGGGGTTTCCGCGCGCTCATGCGCATCGCCATGCTCGAGAATGATCTGTAGCGGTTCCTCTACGGCGACCAAGTCGCTGGTGCGTTCCCGCCGTTTGCGTTCGATGCGCTCGACCTTCGTAGAAACAACCGGGGTGCGGGCCATTAGTAGATGCCGGGGATGATTCGGTAGCGGACTTTCTCGCAGTAGCGAGTCCAGTCGGCGCCGTACTTCTTCGAGCAGAAGTTGTAATCTCTGCGTTCGCGGTGGATGAGGAGCACGGCGAAGTAGATTGGGTAGAAGTAGGGGAGAGGCGAGCCGAAGAGACACGGGAGGGACCAGGAAAGTGCCATCAGGATGTCGCCGACGTAATTGAAGTGGCGTGACCAGCCCCAGAACCCCGAGAGCAGGAGCTTACCGCCTTGCTCCGTCTGCATGTACTCGGCCTTCTTGCCCCAGATTCTCGCGTTGTCGGGGTCGCCGCGGAACTTGTGCTTCTGCAGGTTGACCGAGCGGAAGATGTAGAGGCCGAGCATGTTGATGAGGACGATCAGGACCGCACCCCACCAGGGCAGCGAATGCACACGGTCGATGAGGTAGTGCGCTTGTAGCGAGTACGTCATCGGTACCCAGACCAAATCCCCGAACGTCAGCATGTAGCCGAAGTTCTCGTGCTTGATGTCCATCGTGGTGAGGATGGCCTCTTCGTTCCAGAAGTAGTCGATGATGTAGAACATCTGGAAGGCCCAAACGAGGATCATCGAGGTCGAAACGAAGCCGTATTGTTCGTACTGCACGTATGCGAACGAGGTGTTGATCAGCACCCAAAAGATGAGGCCAGGTCGCGCTTCGCAAAAGATCTTGAGGTCGAGCCCGTCGCGGCCCGGTGGGATGCGCGGGTTGTGGCCCGTCCCCATCCAGAAGTCATGGATGAACTTGCCACTGAGGTGACGCGCCTGACCGTGCTGCTTGCCGTACCAATACAGAAAACTGCTGAACGCGAACGCGAAGATCGTCATCACGCTGATCAACGCGCCAAACTGGTCGGAGAGCTCGCGGATCGAGAAGACCCCCGACCAATGCAGCAAGCCAACCACGATGAACGATGCAACGAGCGAGAAGAGGCCGTTCATCCGGTAAGGAAGTCGGCCGCCATCGGGCAGCTCGGCGCCTAGCACCTCGCGCCCAGGTGCATACCGCTGGAGTAGCGCCTGAAGCGTGAACCAAACCCCGTAGATGACCGCGGCGCGCCCGGTTGGCATCATGGCGGCCTTGAAGCCTTCCCAATCCGCTTCGGGCCCGGGAAGCACGGCGCCGTCGTTGAAGCGCACCGCGAAGAAGAGGTAGGCCGTGAAGAGGGGGAGCCCGAGGATCATCGCGAAGTTGCCGGGAACCCCACCGAACTCCAACTTCTGTTTCTGCTCGCTCATTGCTGGGATTCTAAGTCAAAAACAGTTGAGCGCGAAGCGGAGCGCTTTGCAGGCTGCCCGGCTTGCCGTAGTACGGGGTCATGCGGCTTAGGCGGAAGGTCTGCCTGTTGGGTGCTCCCGGGGTAGGGAAGACGAGCCTCGTAAGGCGATTCGTCGAGCACGAGTTCGATCAGGACCACGAGTCGTCCATTGCGATGACGATTTCCAAGGGCACGATTGAGGTCGGCGACATTTCGCTCGAGATGATGCTCTGGGATCCCGAGGGCAACGAGGCGTGGGGGCAGTTCAACCGCTCGTTCATTTCCGGGGCCTCGGGTCTGATGTTCGTCGTGGACGGCACGAAACCCCGAACGCTCGACCATCTCTTGGAGGCACAGACCAAGGGCCGCGGCTTCATTGGGGCGCGGCCCGCGGTCCTCATCCTGAACAAGGTCGACTTGACCGGGGACTTCGCACTGACCAAGGCCCAGGTGGACGCGGCGAGCAAGCTCAACTGGCACATGGTCCGGGCAAGCGCGAAGTCCGGCGACAACGTGGACGGGGCGTTCACGAAATTGGCCGAGCTGATGCTCGAAGTGAGAAAGGCATCCGCATGAATAGGTTCGACGGCAAGACGGTGGTGGTGACTGGGGCCAGCGCAGGCATCGGAGAGTCGTGCGCGCGGAAGTTCGTGGCGGAAGGCGCGAGCGTCGTGTTGGCGGCGCGAAGCGTCGAACCACTTCAACGCTTGGTGGAAGAGCTCGGCAGCGACGTGGCGCACCCGGTGCCGAGCGACGTCTCGGATCGAGCAGCGTGCGAGCGGCTCATTTCCGAAGCCGTGTCGCGTTTCGGCAGGCTGGACATTTTGGTTAACAACGCAGGGTTCAACTCGCGTGGCCCGCTCGAAGAACTGCCCATCCACACCATGCTTCAGATCCTCGATGTGAACCTACGCGGGCCGATGATGCTTACGAAGCTCGTGCTCCCGATCATGAGGTCTCAAGATTCCGGAACGATCGTCAACGTTGCATCGCTCGCAGGGCGCCTTCCGCTCGAGGACTACGCCACTTACTCGGCGACGAAATTTGCCCTGCGCGTATTCTCTTTTGCGCTCGCTGAAGAGCTTCGCGAGACGAATGTCCGGGTCGCAGTCGTCTCTCCGGGTCCGGTCGAAACCGGCTTCATTTTGGACGACAGCATCATCGACGAGGTGCCCGACCTCGTATTCTCGCAACCAATGAGCACCGCCGACGAGATTGCCGACCTGGTGCTTGCTTCGGCGGCCGACGGCGCCAGGGAACGGACGAAGCCCGCCCTGAGCGCCAAGCTTGCAACCATGGGCTACCTGTTCCCAGGGTTGCGCCGCTCGCTGATCCCCGTGCTCCAACGCAAGGGGCACGCCGCCAAAAAGAAGTACCTGGCCCGCCGCTCGCGGTAGTCAGTCCGAGTCGCCGGGTGGCGGGGGCAACGACGCCAGCCGCTTCGGCGACGGGCCCCAGGTGTCGACGCGAGGGAGCATCTTGTACAAGAGCCAGTGGTACGTGCTCCGGGGCAAGACGCGGCGGAGCACGGAGAAGCCGAACGCGTCGAATGTCGCCGGCACCCGCAACGGGGGGTGCTTTCGTCGCATGGTCTTGAGGACGATGCGGGCAACCGACTCCGGCGTCGCGCGCGATGACTTCATCACCTTGGCGATGAACGGCGCCATGTTCACGTAGTGCTCGTGGTAGGGCTCGGCAATCTCGTGTTCCGAACGATCGCTTTGGGGCGTGTACCGCACCTTCTGGAAACCGTCGGAATGCACGAAACCCGGCTGCACCAAGCTTACGCGAATCCCCCAGGGCCGAACCTCGTACCAAAGCGCCTCGTGCGCCCCTTCGAGCGCGAATTTGGATGCGCTGTATGCAGCCATGGTGGGCATGGCCATCATGCCGCCGACCGAACTGACCGTGATGATCTGGCCTGCTCGTTTTGCACGCATGCCCGGAAGCACGAGTCGGATGAGCTCCATGGGCGAACGGAAATTCACGTCCATCTGAGCAAGGCGCTCATGTTCTTCGACGTGCTCCACCACCGCGCGGTACGCGATCCCGGCGTTGTTGATCAGAACATCGACCCCGCCCCAGTCGCGTTCCGCCTCCGCAACGATGGCCTTGCGTTGCTCCCCGCTCGTGACGTCGAGAGGCCGAATACGAACGTTTTCGGACTCGCCGATCGCGTGGACGTCGAAGCGCGCGAGCGAGCTTGGCCGCGCCGTGAGCAGCACCTTGTACCTCGTTTGGGCTAGCGCCCGCGCCAGAGCGAGCCCGATGCCGGTGCTAGCGCCTGTGATGAGGACCGTACGTTCCGCTTCCATGCCGAGTTGAGTTTACTTGGGTCGGCACTTACACTGATAGTCTCTTTTGAAGACAGGGGAGAATGCGATGGGGTGGTTGCTGGGTCTGTTGGCTCTGTTGGTTCTTGCGGTCGTGCTGATCGCCTGGTTGGTGGGCATCTACAACGCCCTCGTCGGTCTGCGAAACCGTTTCAAAAACGCGTTCGCTCAAATCGACGTGCAGCTCAAGCGCCGGCACGACTTGATTCCCAACCTGGTCGAAACCGCCAAAGCGTTCCTCTCGCACGAGCGCGAAACTCTCGAAGCGGTGATCGCAGCTAGAAACTCCGCCGAAGGGGCTCGGACGCGCGCCGCCGCCAACCCCGGAGATGCGGAGGCCATGCGAGGCCTTGCGAGTGCCGAAGCGGGGCTCAGCGGTGTGCTCGGCCGTTTTTTCGCCCTCTCGGAAGCCTACCCCGACCTCAAGTCGAATCAGAACATGATGCAGCTCTCCGAAGAGCTCTCCTCGACCGAGAACAAGGTCGCGTTCGCACGCCAGTCCTACAACGACGCCGTCATGCGCTACAACAACAAGTGCGAAATGGTGCCGTCGAGCCTGGTGGCGGGCGCGTTCGGTTTCAAGCGCGCCGAGTTCTTCGAGGTCGAAGTCGAAGCAGAGCGCGCCCCGGTCCAAGTTCAGTTCTGAGTCATGGACTTCTTCGAGGAGCAGGCCCTCGCGCGTAGGCGCACCGTTCGGCTGGTGCTTCTCTTCGCGGTGGCCACGGTGGGGATTGTCGTCGCGGTCTACTTCCTCGCGATGGTTTTCTACGGCACAGCAGCAACGGATGTGGCGTACCGCCATGATGACCTGGGCTGGCGCGCCTCGTCGTTCTGGAACCCCAGCGTCTTGCTCTTCGCCCTCGGCAGCACGACGATGGTGATCGGCCTGGGGTCCCTCTACAAAATCGCACAGTTGCGAGACGGTGGCGGGGCGGTCGCTCTGAGTCTCGGAGGGCGAAAGGTAGACCCCGACTCGGCCAAGCTCGAGGAGCGCCGTCTGTTGAATGTCGTCGAAGAGATGGCGATCGCCTCCGGTGTGCCCGTGCCCGAGGTGTACGTTCTCGACCGGGAGTCCGGCATCAACGCGTTCGCGGCAGGAAACACGACAAGCGACGCCGTCATAGGCGTGACGCACGGCACTCTTCAGCTGCTCCGGCGCGATGAGCTGCAGGGCGTGATCGCGCACGAGTTCAGTCACATCCTGAACGGAGACTCTCGCATCAACATGCGCGCCATCGGGCTTCTGCACGGCATCTTTCTCCTCGCCCTGATCGGTCGGTTCCTGACGCACGGTTCCATGCGCAGCGGGAAAAAGAACGGGGGCGGCGTGGCGCTCCTCGGGCTTGGCCTGTTGGCTATTGGCTCGATCGGGGTGTTCTTCGGACGCATGATTCAGAGCTCGATTTCACGGCAACGGGAGTTCCTCGCGGATGCATCGGCGGTGCAGTTCACACGCGACACGGACGGTCTGGTAGGCGCCCTCAAGAAGATCGGTGGCGTGGCACCCCGTTCGTTCCTCAGCACGCCGCAGGCCGATCAGGCGAGCCACATTTTTTTCTCGGACGCGATCCGTCGAATGCGCCTGTTCGCCGGGCTCTTCCGCACACACCCACCGCTCGGGGAGCGCATTCGCAAGCTCGAGCCGATGTGGGATGGCGAGTTCCCCGAGGTGGCTCTTCCGGACATCGCTGATGGGATGAGCACGCCACCTGACGCTCCGGACTATGAAGTCAGCGCGCTTGCCGAGGTTCCCACGGAGAAGTCGGTGACCCAAGCCATCGAGCACATCGGAAGCCCCCGCCCGGCGCAGATCGCGTTCGCCCGATCCCTTCATGGGGCCCTGCCGGAGTTCTGGATGCACGCGGCGCATCAAGCGCCGATGGCGCAGGCGATGGTGTTCGGACTCCTGATCGCACAGGACGAGGTGCTCCGCGGAACCGAGCTGATACGCGTGGCCGAGCTCACCGACGGACCAACCGCCGACCTGACGCTTCGATTTCACTCCGAGGCCGGGGACCGTTCGTCCGCCGAGAAGATCGCGCTCGTCGACGTGGCGATTGCGACGCTGCGCACCCTGCCAGTCGACGAGTACGAGCGCTTCGTTGCCGTCGTCGACGCGCTGATGCAAAGCGATCGGCGAATCGATCTCTTCGAGTACACGCTCAGCCGCATGATTCAACGTCATCTCCGGCGGAGCTTCGAAGGCGCCGGCCCGACTCCGCTTCAGTTTCGCTCTCTCCCGGCCCTCGTGCCGGATGCGCGAGTCTTGATCGCGACCCTGGCGCGCGTCGGCGGCCGAACCGAAGAGCAAGCCCAGCGCGCATTCCGGCGCGGGCTTCAGACGCTCCAACTGAAGGAGTCCGCCGGCGCGATCTTGGCTTCGGACGAATGCACCTTGGCCGCGGTCGACCGCGCCCTCGAACGCTACGACGCAGCCGCACCTGCACTGAAGCGAGACCTCATGGTTGCCTGTGCCGCCACCGTGATGGCCGACGACCATGTCACCGACCGAGAGGTCGAGCTCATCCGCGCCATCGGCGACGCGCTCGATTGTCCCGTGCCTCCTTTTGTGCCATCGAAGTAGCACCATGGAGACACGAACCGTCTACGAAACCGACGATGAGGTACAGGCTCTGATCCTTCAGGAGGCCCTGGAGTCCGAAGGTATCGCCGCCGTCCTGGTCAACCATCGCGACACCGCCTACCCGGGCATCACGGATCGCCAGCGGCACGGGACTGAAATTCGGGTCGAGGAGGACCAGGTCGAGAAGGCGAAACAGCTGATTGAGGAGCTTTTGGCCGCCCAGCCGATCGAGGGGCCCCCGATTGCGCCGCCCCCCGATTCCAAGCCGGCCCCAGGCGTTCGTGGACCCGGATGGCTCCTCATCACCTTGATAATGCTGAGTTTATTGGGAGTCACCGCTTATTTACTAAATGCCAAATAAGTCTTGGATCCCGCTCCTTTCTGCGCTATAAGTTAACAGGTAGTAAAGGACGCGGACGATGGATCATACAGAGACTTACGATCTGGGAGAGCTTGCGAAGCTCCTCAACTGGAACCCCGCCCACTGCAAGGTGATCCTCAAGCAGCTAGGGGCCGACCCCGCGCAGCCCATCGACGACGAGACCGCGTCGAGGGTCGCTCAGAAGATCCGTCGCCAGTGGCCGCCCCAGGCTGCCTA
>CBDURI010000064.1:0-11405 GCA_965369435.1 uncultured bacterium | reverse complement strand
TGGTGCGAGGCTCGGGAGCCGGTGGCGGGGCTAGCGCTTTCCGGCCTGGCGATGCAGCGTAATGGCTGCTCGTCGCCCAGGATTTCCGGTAGGCGGGCCCGCATGAAGTACCAGGCCCCCATGTTCCAGGGCTCTTCCTGAACCCAGACCAGGTCGACATCCTTGGGATAGGGGGCGAGCCGGGCCTGGAGCTCGCTCGGACGAAGTGGGTAGAGTTGCTCGACGCGAAGAATGCCGACGTCGGCGACGTTGTCTCGTTCTCGTCGCTCGAGGAGGTCGTAGTAGATTTTGCCGGTGCACATCACGAGGCGGCGCACCTTGCCGGGGTCGATTGCGGGACCGTCGGGGATGATCCGTTGGAATGCGCCCTCCGCTAGCTCTTCCATCGTGCTGATCGCGCGGCGGTGCCGCAACAGGCTCTTCGGGCTCATGACGATCAGCGGTTTGCGCCATGGGCGTAGCACCTGACGCCGGAGACAATGGAACAGTTGGGCGGGCGTCGTGAGGTTCACGACCTGCATGTTGTCCTCCGCGCACAGCATCAGGAACCGTTCGAGTCGGGCGCTCGAGTGCTCGGGCCCCTGGCCCTCGAAGCCGTGAGGAAGGAGCAGCACCAAGCCGCTCAAGCGATGCCATTTGTCCTCGGACGACGAGATGAATTGGTCGATGATCACCTGCGCGGTGTTCACGAAGTCTCCGAACTGCGCTTCCCAGCAAACCAGCGCGTCGGGCGAGTCGAGCGAGTAGCCATACTCGAACCCGACGACGCCGGCCTCCGACAATGAGCTGTCGTAGATTTCCAAGTGTGCCTGGTCGGCGCTGAGGTGGCCGAGTCGGGTGTATCGGCGGCCGGTCTTGGAGTCGAAGATCACCGCGTGGCGATGGCTGAACGTGCCGCGCCGCACATCTTGGCCAGTCAGACGACAACGGAAGCCTTCGAGGAGAAGGGTGCCAAAGGCGAGGTTCTCGGCGGTGCCCCAGTCGACGCCTTCGCCGGTTTCGAGGACCTTACGCTGCTTGTCGAGGACGAAGCGCTCGATTCGAGGGTGCGGGGTGAACCAGTCGGGGTAGCTGGTGAGCTTGTGGAGCGCATCGTCCAGCTTCTCCCTTGCGAAACGAGTGTCCGCGTCCGGGACGTCGAGATCGCTGCCGCCTCGGTACTCCGTCCACAGGCCCAGCATCGAGGCGGGGATGAGATTGTAGTTGCCGTTCTTGCGCGTATCCTCGAGCGCGTTTTCCAGATCCTGCAGGCGCTGCACTTTGATCTCTTCGGCTTGCTCGACCGTCAGTTTCCCCGTCTTGACGAGGTGCTCGATGTACACCTCGCGTACCGTCTTCTTGCGGTCGATCGCCGCATACATCTCCGGCTGGGTGAACCGAGGCTCGTCGCCTTCGTTGTGGCCGTATTTCCGATAGCAGTAGAGATCGAGCACGACGTCGTCGTGGAAGCGTTGCCGATACTCCGCTGCCAACGTCACCGCCTGTGCCACTGCTTCGGGATCCTCGCCGTTCACGTGGAACACCGGACAACGCAGCATGCGTGCGATGTCCGTGCAGTACGCGGTCGAACGAGAGTCCTCCGGGTTGGTGGTGAAGCCGATCTGATTGTTGATGACAACGTGAACAGTGCCGCCCGTCTCGTAGGCTTTCAATCGACTCAGGTTCAGTGTTTCGGCGACCACCCCCTGGCCGACAAACGAAGCATCTCCGTGAATCAAGAGCGGCAGCACGCTGACTCGATCTACATCGCCCTTACGATCCTGCTTCGCGCGCACACGGCCTTCGACCACCGGGTTGACCCACTCGAGATGGCTCGGGTTGAAGGCCAGCGTCATGTGGATGTCCTTCCCGCTCGCGGTCTTCCGATCGAGCGAGTACCCGAGGTGGTACTTCACGTCACCCCGCCCAACGTACGCCTCGGGATCGTCGTCCTCGAAGCCGGCGAAGATCTGTCGAACATTCATCTCCATGATGTTGACCATCACGTTGAGCCGCCCGCGGTGCGCCATCCCGATTACGATCTCTTCGACGCCGAGCTCCGAGGCCCGCTCCGTGAGGATATCCAGCATCGGGATCACGCTTTCGGCGCCTTCCAGGGAGAATCGCTTGGCCCCTGTGTACTTGGTATGGAGGAATTGCTCGAAGATCTCCGCGTCGGTGAGCTTGGTCAGGATGCGAATCTGTTGCTCGCGGCTGAGGTCGATGTGATTGCCCGTGAGCTCCATCCGCTCCCGGAGCCAATCGCGCGCCTCTCGGTTCTCGAGGGACGTGAACTCGACGCCGATCGTTCGTGCGTAGGTGTCTTTGAGTCGCTCGAGCACGGACCACAGCGGCTCGGTGGCCGGTCCCGCCAAGTTGCCCGTCGCGAAGATTGTGTCTGGATCGACGTGGGCGAGTCCGTAGCGCTTCAGAACGAACTCGTCTTTGGGCGGGCCGTCCTGCAATCCGAGTGGGTCTAGGTCTGCGTACAGGTGACCGCGCACACGGTACGCATTGATCAGCGCCGAGAGACGGGCCTGAAGCTCGTTGGCTGCGAGCACTTCCGAAGACGGGGGGAACGAAGTGCGTTCTTCAGGGAGGAGCGGCGCCAAGCTCGTCTCTGTGGAGGGTGGCAAGAACACCGAGTCCCGCGGACGATGCTCGTCGTCGGTATCGGCGGCCCGTTGTGCGAGCGTCGAGCCGTTCCCGTCCGAAGGCAATGGCGCCGGGCTCAGCATGCCCGTGGTTGTGACTGGAGCGAGGACCGTACCTGCGCTCGAGATCTGCGGCCAGTCGACCGGCTCGAGGCTTTCGAAGTACGTGCGCCACGCTTCGGCTACTGCAAGAGGGTTGCCTACCCACTTGAGAAACTGCTCTTCGACCAGCCCTTGGTTTACGCCGAAATCTGCAGTCATCTCCGAGTCGTGGCTCCAATAAGCCCGGTCGCCGGCCAAGCCTAGCCCGTTCGCCTGCCAGGTGCTAGCGAGCGGGGTGGTCGCGGGACGCGAGTTGACCCATCATGGGCGGCGATGACCCGGATCTTCATCATTCTATCGGGGGTGCTCGGCTTCAGCGCCGTAGCGCTGGGCGCCTTTGGCGCGCACGGAATGCGGTCTCGATTGGAGTCACTCCCCGATGGGATGAAGCGTCTGGAGTGGTGGAACACGGCTGCGCACTATCACCTCACACACGCGCTGGCTCTCGGGCTTGTCGCATGGTTGGCGCATCGAGGTGCGAGCACGTCGGCCACGCTCGCAGGTTGGTCGTTCGTGGCCGGCGTCGTTCTCTTCAGTGGCAGCCTCTACCTGATGGCGGTCACCGGGCAGACCAAGCTGGGCGCCATCACTCCGATTGGGGGCCTGTTTTTCTTGGTCGGTTGGGGCGCAGTCATCGTCGCCGGATGGCGACTGAGCGCCGTCAACTAGGACGGCTACTGCTGTTGTTGTTGAGCGCGAATCTGCTCCTGGAGTTGCCTCATCACTTCCGGAGGAAGCTGGGGCTGCTGTCCGCCTCCGGGCGGCGCACTCGGCATCGTGGGCGGGGGAGCGGGTGGCGCCTCCGGAGTCTCAAAGGTTTTCGCATCGGGCCGCAACCTGTCGGCTAGGTATTGCGAGATCACGTAGATCGTAGGCTCGTCCTGACGTCGCAGGTAGAGCTCGCCCGCTTGCTCGGTGCTCGCGCCGAGCTCGAGGACGATGGGTTCCCGGTCGTCCGCCAGTGTAAGCGTCACGGTGGCCTGCGGCTCCGTGAGCCCCGCTCGAGCGGCGGATGTATCTTCCGGAGCGAAGTCGGATGCGGTCAAGCGAGCCGCCGTCGATAGTCGACCCGTCACCTGCTTGGGATCGAAATCACCCAAAGCGTCCTGACCTTCTAGGACCTTCCAGCCATCGGCTTCTCTCTGAAATTGAAAGGTTCCGTTCGCGCTTTCGAAGCGAATCGTCTGGACGTTGGCCGCGTCGACGCTGACGACCATTCGGTCTCGCCAGGACTTGAGCTCCCGGTCGAACGCGTAGCGCAGCGAGCCGCGCGCGCCGAAGACCTCGGTGTGGTCGTCGATTCGAAGCATCGTCATGCCGTTGCCGTACTTGCCGATCATGAGCCTCGCGAGCGTGTCTTCGCCGGCCTTCGCGACCACCAGCACGGCGCTCGCCTCATCGACCTGTAGCCGCGCGTAGTTCTCGGGCCGGGTTGCCACGACGCGCGCGACCTGAAGGTCGGCCAGCCGATTCAGTGCCGACTCGACGTTGCTCTTGTCTGCGGCGGCGTCCATTGGTTCGGTCACGCGCCACGCTCCATCGACGTTGGACAACACGACGCGCTCGTTCTCAGGCCGAATGATCTCCAGCGAAGTGATCGCCTCTTTGTCGAGCTCGATCGACGGGAGCTCTCCCAAGCCGGTCGGCTGATCGTCCCTGCTGCTTACGGCCCAGAGTGTCAGGCCGAGCAGCGCGAAAAACGCCACTCCTCCGATGGCAATACGGTTCTTTCGCCATTGCATTGCGAGTCTTCCCCTTGCTTAGAGTTTGAGGGTCTTCTTCTTGTTCGAGCGTTGTCGCCACCGGAACAGACCGAACAAGGCGACGAGGAACGGAATGCCGAGCGTGTTGACCCAGCGGTATGCGCGCTTCTTGCCATCCCAAGATGCGATCGCCGCGCTGCGTTCGCCGAGCGCCGAGTTCACACCCTCCTGGTCCCCCTCTTCTGCGGCGGCGCGGGCGGTGTTTTCCGCGGCGAGCACCGAATCCGGGATGTCGAGCGCCGGTTCTTCGACGGTTTTGGCGCGGATCGCGATCAAGTCCGAGTCGGCTGCCAACCAGTCGATTGCGTTGAGCGCCAGCGCCAGAGCAGCGTTCATTTGAATATCACCCTGTTGCGTCGGCGGCGGCATGAAGGCGTCCTCGAGGAACGAGCTCGTTCCCGAGACCAGCACTCGTACGTCGCCTTCAGCGATGGGTGGAGCCTGAATCGCGTTAGGGCTCTTCTCGTCCATGGGTGCCACGTACGCCGAGGGCAGCTTGCCTTGGATGGCGACCATCAAGTTGAACGGGCCTGCGTCCGAGGTCATCTGCCAATCGCGTGGGTTGCGTGGCTCTAGGGAGATCGTGGGTCCCGACATCGTCCACGAGTCCTCGGACGAGTTCGCCAAAACCGTGATTTGTACCCCGGCCGGCGCGTCGCTGACTTCGAGCGGCGCAACGAAGGGAAGCATCGGTGACGCGAGCCGGAACATGACGGGATGCTCCAGCTGCTCTTCGGTGAGTTGGAGCAGCGGAATCGGCGGATAGGGTACGAGCACCTGAAGGCCCATCGGTCCCCGCATCGGTGCGCGACTGCACTGCGCGTCGGCCACGATCTTCGAGACGAGTCGAACACCCCAGGCGCTGAGCAGGCCGTCCACGCGCGAGTCCACCGATCGACCCGACGGCCCGGGTTGCCCGGTGAGATCTATCGCAAGCGCTCCGCCGAAGACGCCCAGCGAGCCACCACGCATGACGAACTGGTCGATTCGCCGCAGCTCATCGGTGCTGAACGGTTCCTGTGGGCCGATGATCAGCAGCGCAGCCAGTCCCGTATCGATTTCCTGCGTCGCGTCGACTTCCCGGACGTCGTAGAGCTTCAGAACGGACTTCAGACTCGTGAGCCCCTGCGCGAGGCTTGGGCCCCCATGACCGCCGACGATGCCGACTGGCTTACGCTCCCCGACCAGCTCCTTGATGGCGGACGTGACGATATACTCGAGCCCCATCGTATCCTGGATGACGGGAATCGTCCGTGTTTCGTCCAGGTAATGAAGGACCATGCCTCGGTAACCTTCAACGACCGCGACCTGGTCTTCCTCGATTTTTTGGTGCGCGACCGGCTGCACACCATCGGCCCGTGCTGCCTGTTGCTTCGCCTCGTCGTCCGGGTTGACGAACGTGACCACGATCTGGCCGCCCGACACGGCGGCGTACTCGGAGAGCAAATCGCGCACCTGGCGCTCGGTGGCGTTGAATGGAGGCGGGAGATTCTCCGTGAAGTACGCGGTGATCTCGAGGCGGTCGTTCAGATTCGAAGCGAGCCGCTCAGACCCATCGGCCAACGAGAACAGTCCGTTCCGGGTGAGGTCCACGCGAGGCGAAGGGAAGTATGCCACCAGAACATTGAGGAGGATGAGGATGCCGCCGGTAAACGCGAGGAAGAGCAACGACTCGCTAGCGGCGCGTTTTTGAATTTGGGATGACATCAATCAGCTCCACCGCCGCGATTCCAATGCCCGAAACGCGAGTGCCAACGCGAATATGGTCACCGAGAAGAAGAAGAGAACGTCGCGCAGGTCGACGACGCCGCGCGCCATGCTTTGGAAGTGGTAGTCGAACGACAGCCACTCGAGCGCAGACGCTGCGTTCGTGGGAAGCAGCGCCAAGAACTTGTCCAGCACCCAGAAGAACACACTCAGCGTGAGCGCGACGAACAGCGCGATGAGCTGGTTGTCGGTCCAACTCGACGCCATGAGGCCGATGGCGAGAATCGCCGAGCCTTGCAGTAACAACCCGAGGTAGCCGCTCCAGACCGGGCCCCAATCGAGGTTGCCGAGGGTCGAGACGCTGATCGGGTAGGCCAGGGTCAGTACCAGTATGACCGCGTAGAGCCCGAACACGCCGATGAACTTGCCCAAGATCACCTGCGCGTCGGTCACGGGCATCGTGATCAGGAGCTCGATGGTGCCGGTGCGCTTCTCCTCGGCGAGAAGACCCATCGTCAGCGCGGGGAGCGCAAACACCAGAATGAGACTCAGCCACCGAAACATCTCGCGGGTGCTGGCGCGGCCGTAGAGGAAGAACGTGTTCCAAAAGAAGAAGCCCAACGCCAGCATGACGATGCAGATGACGATGTACGCCACCGGTCCGTTGAAGTAGCTGCGAAACTGACGGCCGCCGATGGTGAGGATGTGATTCATGATGACGCCCCCGCGCCGGTCGTGAGCTGTCGAAAGATGTCTTCGAGATTCTCGCCGCGCTGCTCGAGGCCGAGGAGTACGAGATTCGCAGTCACCGCCGCCTGAAAGATGGCCGCGCGCAGGTCCTGGTTGCCCTTCGGCACGAGCTCGAGGATCACCTCGCCGTCCGCCGTGCTGGTTTGCTCCGTGACGCTCCGAGCATCACCGATGGCGGAGAACGCGTCGCGGATCTCGGATGCGCTGTGGCCGTTCTGACGGAGCGTCGCCACGAAGCGTGGCTTGCCGCCCCTCGCGGCCAGCTCTTCCGGGGTATCGTCCGCCACGAGCTCGCCTTGGGAGATGATGAGGACCCGGCCGCAGGTGACCCGCACCTCCGACAGGTTGTGAGTCGACAGAATGACGGTGCGCTCGCGGCCGATCTCGCGAATCAGCTCCCGGATCTCCGCCGCTTGGTTCGGGTCGAGGCCGCTCATCGGCTCGTCGAGAATCAGCACCGGGGGTTCGTGAATCAGGGCTTGCGCGAGGCCGACACGCTGTCGAAAGCCCTTGGACAGCTCGCTAATGCTCTTGCCAATGACGTCGCCCAGGCTGGTTTCCTCGACGACGCGTCGAAGCCTCGCCTGAAGCCCCGCGCCCCTGAGCCCTCGCATCTTCCCTGCGAACTCGAGATACTCGAGGACTAGCATTTCGGTGTAGAGCGGCGTGCTCTCCGGCAGATAGCCAATCGCTTCGCGCACCGCGATCGGATCCTCGAAGATATCGGCGCCAGCGACGCGCGCTGTCCCTTCGGAGGGCGCGATGAAGCACGTGAGGATCTTCATGGCGGTGGTTTTCCCAGCGCCATTGGGCCCCAGGAAACCGACGACCTCTCCGCGGTGGACTTGAAAAGTTGCGTTCTTGAGGGCGGTGACCGCACCGTAGTGCTTGGTCAAATCCCGCGCGTCGATCATCACATCCGTCATATTTCCCCTGGCGGGTAATCCGTGGTTTGTCGCAGGGCTGGCGGAGGTTAGCCTTGGCTCTAGGCCTGTCAAGACAGGCCCGGCAGCCTAAACTGCCGTCCCGTGGCACGATCGTGGGCATGAGGCTCCCAACTGCAGTTCCCGCGCCGATCGTTACAGCGCTCGCGCGGGTTTGGCGAGCGGTGCGCCGTGTAGCCTCTGTGTGGCCGCTGACCGCGCTCGGGATGGCGCTGGCCGTGGTCGCATCGGTGGCCCTGCTCAACTTTGGGTTCGAGAAGCTCGATCTGGTCTTGTTGGTGCTTGGCTATGGCGGGATCGGCTTGCTCGCGATCGCGACCTTGCTCGTCGGCTCGAGTGCGCTGGGCCTATGGTGGCAGCTCAGGCGGACGACCTTTCGTTGGTCGGCTTCGACGTTGGAGACTGGGGCGCCTTTACCGACCGGGTTCTCCCTTCCGTCCTTGTGGTGGCTGCCCCTGGTGCAGGTGCATTGGACGTGGGTGTCGCCCGACGCCGACGTGGCGGACAGGGTTGCGGAACGGGGACGACTCCGGGAGCACGTGACGCTTCTCCACCGGGGGATTTACCCGTCGATCACTCGACGGGTGGTCGTACAAGACGCGTTTGGACTGTCCCGCATCGCGTTTCAGCATTGCCAACCAGGCCCGATCGAGGTGCTTCCCCATCTTGGCGGCATTCGGCGCTTGCCCGTCCTCACGTCCCTGACCGGCGGGGAGGAGTACCCGCATCCGATGGGGCTCGAGGACGGTGACCGGGTCGAGCTCAGGAGATACGTGCCCGGCGACTCCGCGCGTTTCATCCATTGGAAGGTGTTCGGCCGCACACGTACGCTCATGGTGCGCACGCCGGAGCGCGCGTTGAGTCGAGCCCGCAGGACCGTCGCGTATCTAGTCGCTGGGGCACACGACGAGGCGGCTGCGGCCGCGGCACGGGCCGCGATCGAGGAGGAGGTCCTCGGGCTGGACTGGCAGTTTGCGGCTGACGGTTCCCCCGGGGCGACCTCGGATCGCTCCGAGGCGCTCCACAAAGTGATGACGTCGTCCGGTTTCGCCGATCAAAGCGGGAGCGGGATCAAGCGCTTCCTGGCGGAGGTCGATCCGCGAGGCCCAGCCGCGCTCGTCGTATTCGCCCCTCCGACGACGGGCGCGTGGCTCGACGAGATGCGTTCGCTCACGATGCGGCGCTACGGCCGGGTCCGAGTCGTCATTGCGGTCGATGCCGTTCACGATTCGACTGATCAGTCCCGGTGGCGACGTTGGTTTCTAACGCCGTTGGGCTCGTCGGGTGTCGATCGCGGCGATCTCGAGCGCGTCGGCCGGGTGTTGGGTCAGCTTCGTTGCGAGGTCGTCATCATCGACCGAGTGAGCGGCCGCGTGCTCGGCGCTGGTGGGCATCTGGACGCAGCGCGCAGGAGAGCTGCGTGACGACCACTCCCCGGCCCGCACCGATTGGCGTGGCCCACGCGCTCGCCGAGCTCGGGAGGGCGACGATTCATGGCCTCGGGTGGGGTGTGCTGGTCGCGCCGATGGCTCCCTCCGGCGCTGTGCTCGCGGCTTTCATCGGAGGATTCGGTGGATGCCTCATCGGCGCCAAGCTCGGGCGTACCCGCTTGCGTACCTCGGCGGTCGTTGCCGGCGCGATCCTCTCGATTGCGATCGTTGCGTTGCTTCGCGTCTCGCTGACGCACGGTTCCATGCTGGCGGCAGTGTTGGGGCCGGTAGGCGCGCTCCGGTTCGCCGGAATGTTCACGGCGCTGGCGGTGGCCGCGATCGGCAGCGCTGCCATGAGGGCGGGTTCTACTCGGAGAGCGATCTTCGGGGTCTTCGAGCTCACGCTCGTCGCCGTCGCCTTTGCGCAGCTCTTCATTCCGCATCGTCACGGCGCCATCAACCGTCCGTTTTATCTGGCGGACTGGATCATCGCGCTCGGTTGGGACCCAACGTGGCTTTTCCTCTTCATGGGGGGTACCGCCACGGTGTTCGGGTTGGTGCTTCTACTTCGGGAACAACGGTTCGGAAGGGCTGTCCTCAACCTCGGCGTCGTCGCGCTGCTGCTGGCGATGATCGTCGTAGCGACCCCGATGATCGGCATGCCGCCGCCTCCAAACGGCGGAGGGGGGCTTGGCCTCCGCCCCGATCAGGCCGACGGTGAGGACGGCAAGACCGCGCGCCGAGGCGGAGGTGGGTCGTCTGCGAGCGAGCTCGAGTTCCGAAACAAGTACAACACTGGCGGGTCCCGCGTTCCTGTCGCGGTCGTGCTCTTTCACGACGACTACTCGCCCCCGAGTGGCGTCTACTACTTTCGACAGGGCGCGTTCAGCCAGTACAACGGACGAAAGCTGGTGGTCTCCGGGCGTCAGGACATCGACGACGACCTGATCCCGTACTTCCCGACTCGCCTCATCGAGATCGAGAACGCCCCTCCATCCAACGACAATCGGGGGCCGCTCGAAACCACGATCGCCTTGATGGCCGAGCATACCCAGCCGTTCGCACTCGAGGCTCCGCTCGAGATCGAGCCGCTCGAGAACCCGTCGCCGAATCGTTTCCGGCGCGTCTACCGTGTGACTTCCGGAGTGCTCACCGCGGACTACACCTCGATGCTCGATGCTCGCCTCGGCTCTCCTGACTGGTCCAAAGAACAGTGGGCGCACTACACCGAGGCCCCCCCTGATGCGCGGTATACCGAGCTTGGCGCCGAGATTGCGGCGGCGCTGCCGGACCGGCTCGCGAGCAATCCGATCGCGAAGGCCTTCGCGATTACAGGCTGGCTGGGGCGAGAGGGCATCTACAGCCTCAGGAACGAGCACAGCGGCGCCGAGGATCCTACAGCGAGCTTCCTGTTCGGCGATCGTACCGGCTATTGCGTGCACTTCTCTCATGCGGCGACCTATCTGATGCGAAGCCTCGGAGTGCCCGCGCGTGTCGCTACGGGTTACGCCGTCAGCGAGTCGGCGCGGCAAGGTGGCTCCTCACTTCTTCTGTCCGGCGCCGCCTCGCATGCCTGGCCTGAGATCTACATCGACGGTTACGGCTGGGTGGTGCTGGATGTGTATCCGGAGCGCGCGCTTGATCCACCGGAGCCGCCGATGGACGCCGACTTGCAGCGGCTCCTCGGCGAGCTCGCGCGTGGGGCCTCCCCGCTTCCCCTCTCCGCGACCGACCTGCCGAAGCTGATGGAGCTCGCTCGGCGCTTTACGTGGACGGCCGGAAGCTGGTTGTTCGCGTTGCTCGGGGGCCTTTTCCTGGTGCTCTACGCGGTCAAGATGTGGCGCCGACTTGCCCCGAGTTGGGCTAGGGCTGCCGACCTCCCGAGGGTGGTCTACCGGGCCGAGCTCGATCGAATCGGCGAAGTTGCGATTCGCAGAGAGCCGGGTGAGTCGCGGGAGTCTTTCGCCAACCGCATCCACGAAAGGCTCCCGTCGTTCGCGCCACTGACGAGCGCCCACGTTGCGTCGGCGTACGGTGGGCACGAGCCCGATCCGCATCAACTGCGAGACGAGGCTG
>CBDURI010000063.1:0-11422 GCA_965369435.1 uncultured bacterium | reverse complement strand
GACTCGGACGACGACGGCGACCGGCCGGAAGCCCGTGCGCGCCGCTACGACCCCGTCGCTGCATCCGGTCTGGCACTGCTGGCGCTTGGGCTCCTGTTTCTGACTCCGAGCCGGGAGCTGGTCTGGCTCGGCGCGTTTCTCGTCGTTCTTTGTGCGGTCCTCAACGCGCGCATCCGGCTGACCGCGGTACGGGCGACCAGCTCCCTGCGCGTAGTCGCGCCGCTCGGTCTCGCGCTCGCGGCTGCCTCGGGGGTCCTGGCACCCGACCCTGCATCGCAGCGCTGGGCGCTCGTCGGGGCCGCTATCGCTGCAATCGCGGTTTCGGCGCGCAGCTGGGTTCACTCGTCTCTCTCTGCTTCACTGCGCTCTGGGGCAAGAGAGCTTCGGGAAACCTTGCCATTGAAAGCGCGCGTGCCCTCCCGCGACCCCTCGGCCTACGAGGAGGTCCCCTCAGCTCGCCTGCGTCAGGGCGACCTGGTCGTCGTGCTCGAGGGTGAGCTGGCACCCGCCGACGGCGTGATCGAAGAGGGTTCGGGACTGGCTCTACAGTATCCGAGAGCCGCGCACGCGAGGCCCTACAACGAGGGCGACTTCATTCTTGCTGGTACGCGAATGCTGGAAGGGGCCACCACCATTCGCGTCCGCCGCACCGGTCGCGACCGCGGCATCGTCCGCGCGCTCGAGCTCGGCCGCCGCAAACAGCAGGAGCGTCCCGCCGCCTCGCGAATCCGTTTCGCCCTGACCCATTGGAGCTGGGTCCTGTTGGCCCCAGTCGCAATCGCAGCCTTCATTTGGGGCGGTCCGAGTGGCGCGGCGACGTTTCTACTCGGCATCCCCGTCCTCGCTCTACTCGCCTCGCTCGACGTCCCCCTCGATGCAGGCGCCCTAGCCTCCGCCCGCCGAGGCATGTTCTTCGGCAGTTCACGTGCCCTTCGCGACGCGGGACGAACGGGCACTACGGCGATTTTGTTGCGAGGCGCCCTCACCGCCGGGGAGCCGATCGTTCAGCAGGCGCATTCCCTCGGCAGCATGGAGCTCGGCCGCGTTCTCGCGCTGGCCGCCAGCGTCGAGAAGGCCGCTGAGGACCACCCGATCGCACGAGCCATCCGACGCTACGCCGAGGAGCACGGCCATGCGTCGGTCACGGTGCGTAAAGAGCGCGTGCGCGCGGGCCTCGGGGTGACAGCGGTCACCTCCCACGGCGTCCCGGTCGTCGTGGGCCGGCGACAGCTCTTGCTCGACGAGGGCATCAGCGTCGCGACGGCCGACAGCGACGCCACCCACATCGAAAGCGAGGGACTCACGCCCATCTTCATCGCCATCGACGGCCGCCTCGAAGCGCTGGTGGCTATCCTCGACCCTGTTCAGGTGGGCGCGCGCGACGCCGTTCAGCGCATCGCCGACCTACCGTCCGACGTATTCGTGCTGTCCGGAGACGACCGGCGCACCGTGGAGCGCATCGCGTCGCAGCTCGGCGCACCGCAGGTCAAGGCACCTCTGCTTCCACACGAGCGCGTGACCGAGGTGCGGGCAATGCGCGAAACCGGCGGAATCACCGCCACGATCGGGCGCGGCGGAGAAGACGACGCAGTGCTCGCCGCGTCTGATGTCCCGATCTCCCTCCGGCTTGTTGGCTCAGGATTGGAGGACCGCGGCGTGGTGGTAGCCAGCCACGACGTCCGCGATGCCGCCGGCGCCCTCTGGGTGGCCCGGGCGGTCCGACGGGCCACGTGGCGAAGCATCGGTTCCTGCGGCTTGGCCGCGACCCTGGTCGTGCTCGGCGCGACGATGGGCTGGATGACGCCGGTCGTCGGTGCGCTATGTGGCCTTGCAACGGAGGCATGGGCCCTTCGGGCTGGCTCCCGCTTGCTTCGCCGTGTAGATCTCCGGGTGCCGATGCAGCAATAGCGGAGAACGAACGATGAGTGACAAGGCATGGGGCGGCCGGTTCGAAGAGGAGCTGGACGCGATCGCGGCGAGATTCAGCGCAAGCGTGGATGTCGATGGGCGCCTGTGGCCGCAGGACATCGACGGTTCGATCGCACACGTGCGCATGCTAGCCACACAGAACATTCTGTCCGCCGACGACGCCAAACAGATTGTGGCCGGCTTGGAAACGATCCGCGCGTCGATCGAAGGGGGCGAGTTCGACTGGGACGAGGCCAAAGAAGACGTCCACATGAACATCGAGGCCGCGTTGACGAGCGCCATTGGCGACGCCGGCGGGCGTCTGCACACCGGCCGAAGCCGCAACGACCAAGTCGCAACCGACATGCGGCTCTGGACACGACAGGCGTGCGGCTCTGTCGTAGCCGACATCGACGCCCTCCTCGAGGTCCTCGCGGACAAGGCCGACGGACACCTCGACTTTCTGATGCCGGGGTACACTCATCTACAGCGCGCACAGCCCGTGAGGCTGTCACATCATCTGCTGGCCTGGGCCGAAATGCTCGAACGAGATCGAGGCCGCCTCGTGGACGCCGCAAGGCGCATGAACGAATCTCCACTCGGTAGCGCGGCCCTCGCTGGCACCACCTTTCCGATCGACCGGGAGGCGACCGCCGATGCGCTCGGCTTCGATCGGCCGATGCGCAACTCGCTCGACGCCGTCGGCAGCCGAGATTTCCTTCTCGAGGCTGTGAGTGCGCTCGCGATTTGTTCTGTGCATTTGTCGCGTGTCGCGGAGGAGCTCGTCCTTTGGTCGAGCCAGGAGTTCGGCTTCGTTCAGATGAGCGATGCATTCACGACCGGCTCATCGATCATGCCGCAGAAGAAGAATCCCGACATGCCCGAGCTGGTTCGGGGCAAGACCGGCAGGGTCGTCGGCTCGCTCGTCAACCTGTTGGTGATGCTCAAGGGACTGCCGCTCGCGTACAACCGGGATCTCCAAGAAGACAAGGCACCAGTCTTCGAAGCGTTCGATACGGTGCATGATTGCCTGGCGGTGCTCGGCGGCGCCATCGGCTCCGCGACGTTCGACAGGGGCCGGATGGCCGCCGCATTGCAAGCCGGCTTCCTCGATGCAACCGAAGTCGCCGATTGGCTCGCCTCGCGTGGCATTCCCTTCCGGGACGCGCACCACGTTGCGGGTAAGCTCGTCCAACAGGCCGTACGGGAAGGCAAGACGCTCTCGGAGCTTCCGCTCGAGGCCTACAAGGCCGCTCACGACGCCTTCGACGACACGATCTTCCTGGCGCTCGACATGGAAACCGCGGTCGAACGGCGAGACGTCGGCGGCGGGCCGGCACGCGAGCGGGTCGCAGCCGCCATCGCCGAGCTTCGGGGTCGACTCCAAGCGCGGCGCAGCGCATAAAGGTCCGCCATGGCCGCCGCGCAGATCCCCGAGTCACCCTGGTTCTCGTATCGAGACGGTGCGCTGATGTGCGAGGACGTCCCGCTCGCATCGGTCGCAGCCGAGGTCGACACACCAGCCTTCGTGTACTCGGGTGCGGCGATCGACGACGCGTACCGCTCCATCGACGATGCACTGTCCTTCGCACCGCACTTGATCGCCTACGCGGTCAAGGCCAACGGAAATCTGTCGGTGCTCGCACGACTCGCATCGCAGGGCTGCGGTGCGGACATCGTCTCGGTCGGTGAAATGCAGCGCGCCCTCAAGGCCGGGTTCCTGCCCGAGCGCATCGTGTACAGCGGGGTCGGCAAGAGGCGTGAAGAGATCCTCGCAGCCGCGCAGGCCGGCGTTCGAGCTCTGCACGTGGAAAACATTCAGGAGCTCGCCGTCGTGGAGAGTGTTGCGCGGGAGCTTGGCCGTCCCCTGGCCATCGGGCTGCGCGTCAACCCCGATGTCGACGCCAAGACCCATCCGTACATCGCAACGGGGCTTCGCGAATCCAAGTTCGGCCTGGCGATTCCAGTCGCCGAATCCCTCATACCGAGCATCCTCGAGAATCCACACTTGGAGCTGGAGTCCGTGGCTTGTCACATCGGCTCGCAGCTTTCGTCACCACGGCCGCTTCGCGAAGCGATCGAAATCCTGGGCAGGTTCGCGAAGCACTGCGTCGAACAGGGTGCAATGTTGCGCGCGATCGACGTGGGAGGCGGTTGGCCGATGCACTACGGCCACGAAGTCGACGCGTATCCACCGGACGCGGCATTTGGAGACGCGATCCGCGAAGGCCTCGAAGCCTCCGGAATGCTCCGGCCGGATCTCGAGATCATTACCGAGCCGGGCCGCGCGCTCGTTGGCGACGCCGGCGTACTGCTGACGCGCGTTTTGTACACCAAGATGCAAGGTGAACGCCGATTTGTAATTGTCGACGCCGCCATGACAGAGCTCATTCGTCCCGCGCTGTACGGCGCGTACCACGCTATCATGCCGGTCGTGGAGCCTGGCCCGACCGCAGACGTCATCCCGGTCGACGTCGTCGGCCCAGTGTGCGAGTCGGGGGACTTCGTCGCGAAGGACCGACCCTTGCCCGAGCTGAAGCAGGGAGACTTACTTGCCATCCGCGGAGCCGGCGCGTACGGACGGGAGATGCAGAGCATGTACAACGCACGCCCCCTGCCTCCCGAAGTGCTCGTCGACGGATCACGCTCACGCCTCGTGCGTCGGCGCAGCGGTCCCGAAGCGTTGTGGCAAGGCGAAATCCTCGCATGAGCGGCATCACGATCATCGGGACCGGACACTACGTTCCTGGCGCCCCGGTGACGAACGATGCCCTCGCCCGCGTGATGGAAACCAGCGATGAGTGGATCCAATCGCGTACCGGTATCCGGCAGCGCCACTTCGCGCAGGATGGCCAGGGGGCGAGTGACCTCGGCGCCGAAGCCGCGAAGAATGCCCTCGACGATGCAGGCGTCGAGGCATCGGATGTCGACTACATCATTTTTGCCACGATGACGCCCGACTACTTCTTTCCCGGGTCGGGGCCGCTCCTCGGTGCCAAGCTCGGGATCTCCGGCGTCCCCGCTCTCGATATCCGGCAACAGTGCGCTGCGATGCCCTACGCGTTCCAGCTTGCGGACGCTCTCGTTCAATCCGGCGCGGCGGAGACGATTCTGCTCGTAGGCGCCGAGGTGCATGCCGGATTCATGCCCTGGACCGACTGGGACGTGGTCCGCTCTGAAGCCGAACGTGAGGTCACGCCCGAAGCGTACCAACGAGCGACCAAGCACCGAGGCCTCGCGATCATCTTCGGTGACGGGGCGGCCGCGATGGTCCTCCGCAAGAGCGCGTCACCGGACGGCGGCTTCATCGGCGCCGAGCTTCACAGCGATGGCGATTCGTTTGATCACCTCTTCGTGTCGGGCTGCGGTTTCCGGAACATCCCGTACGTGAGCCCCGAGGCCTTGCTGGCAGACGAGCACATTCCGCAAATGCGTGGCCCTTCGCTTCTGAAGAAGGCCGTGAAGACGCTCTCGAAGACCGTGAAGTCACTTTGCGAGACGCACGGCATTGCCCAGGACGACATCGACTGCTTCATCGCGCACCAGGCCAACGACCGAATCAATCAGGCCGTGCGGAACGCGCTTCGTATTCCTCCCGAGAAGATCCCCTCGAACATCGCACGCTACGGCAACACGTCGGCGGCCACGATTGGCATCCTCACTGACGAGCTCAGGCGCGACGGAACGATCCGCGAGGGCGACTTGCTCTGCTTCCTCGCACTTGGCGCTGGACTGAACTGGGGCGCCGCCCTGCTGCGGCTGTAGTCGGGCTACAACCGCAACACGTCGGGTCGCTCGCCGATTTTCGGGCGCACGACGCCGCGCTCGGTATAGATCGCATCGACGAGGCGCGCCGGGGTGATGTCGAACGCCGGATGCCGGCAAGGGATGCCGTCCGGTACCACGGTGGCGTTGCCGATGGTGGCCACCTCGTCGCGGGATCGCTCTTCGATCGGGATGTCGGCGCCCGACGGCGTACGAAGATCGACGGAGCTCCACGGTGCGGCCACGGTGAACGGCACATCGTGCTGATTGGCAAGTACCGCCAGTGGGTACGTCCCGATCTTGTTGGCTACGTCGGAGTTGGCCGCAATTCGGTCGCTCCCCACGACGACGAACCCAATCTCCCCGGTTTGGAAGAAGTGTCCCGCCATGTTGTCGGTGATGACCTCCACCGGGATACCATCTTGGTGAAGCTCCCAGGCGGTGAGCCGCGCGCCCTGCAAGTACGGTCGTGTCTCGCCCGCCAGGACACGCACGCTTTTGCCCTGCGCATGCGCCGCACGAATCACTCCCAGCGCCGTGCCGTACCCGCCGGTCGCGAGGGCGCCGGCGTTGCAATGCGTGAGGATCACGGCGTCATCGGGAACCTCAGCTGCGCCGATCTCACCCATGCGTCGGCAGGATGCGACATCCTCGCGATGGATTGCCTCGGCCTCCTCGAGCATCCCTTGATACCGCAGCTCGGGATCGAGCTCGTACACCTTCCCCGCTCTTCGCGACATCCGCGCAATAGCCCATCCGAGATTGACGGCGGTCGGGCGGGTGGCGTTGAGAATCCGCCCTGCAGTCCCATTGGCGACCAGAAACATCTGCCCGTCGCCCTGCTCGTCGCGCGCAACCATGGCCAGCGCGTACGCAGCCGCTATCCCGATCGCAGGCGCACCACGGATCACCATGTCCCGTATCGCGTCGGCAATCTCGTCCGGCTTTCGGTAGCGGTGATATCGGACTTCCGTGGGCAAGAGCCTTTGGTCGAGCATCACCACTTCACGAGTGGCGGGATCAAACTCGACGGCAAACCAATCGGCGCCGCTCAAGGGAGCGCGCGAAAGGCCAGTGCTCATTGCTCGTCCAGCAGCCGCCGGAGGATCTCGTTGACGGCCTTTGGATTCGCGGCACCCTTGGTCGCCTTCATCACCTGCCCGACGAAATAGCCAATGACGTTGGTCTTGCCATCCTTGTACTGAGCGACCTGCGAGGGACTAGCGTCGAGAATGCGGCGAACTTCTTCCTCGATGGCGCCTGTGTCGGTGACTTGGGCCAAGCCCTGCTCTTCGATGATCACGTTCGGCGCACTGCCGGTCTCGACCATGACTGCGAACACCTTCTTGGCGATCTTGCCGTTGATCGTTCCCTCTTCGACAGCGCCTAGGAGCTCTGCAGTCGCGCTCGGCGCCACCGGAAACGACGCCGCGAGGCCGTCGGTCGTGACGTGCCGCAGTACCTCGGCCTGGACGAAGTTGGCGACCTTCTTCCCGGCGTCCTTGCCCTTCTTCCCCGACTGCTCGACAAACAAGCGCGTCGTCTGCTCGAAGTACTTGGCGATCTCGGGATGGCCCGAGAGCACACCCGCGTCGTATTCCGTAACGCCGAGATCCTTTTGCCATCGCTCCCGCTTCGCCGCGGGAAGCTCGGGGAGCGCCGCACGGAGCGCCTCGATGCGTTCTTCGGACACTGCAACCGGCGGCAGGTCGGGGTCGGGGAAGTAGCGATAGTCGTGCGCCTCTTCCTTGCTGCGCATCGAAATGGTCTTCCCTTGGCCCTCGCTCCAGGTGCGGGTCTCCTGAACGACCGTCCCGCCGTTCTGCAGGACGCCTTCTTGGCGCGCGATCTCGTGCTCGATCGCCTTCTTGACGAAGCGAAACGAGTTGATGTTCTTGAGCTCCGCTCGCGTGCCGAACTCTTCTTGACCGACCGGGCGAATCGACACGTTCGCATCGCACCGGAACGAGCCCTCCTCGAGGTTACCGTCGTTGACGCCGATGAACATCAGTATGTCGCGGAGTTTCCTCAGGTACGCCTCCGCTTCCTCTGCGCTCCGCAGGTCGGGGTCACTTACGATTTCGACCAAGGGCGTCCCGCCACGATTGAAATCGACGAGTGTCACCGCGCTCGAACCAGAACCGTGGATGTTCTTCGCCGCGTCTTCCTCGACGTGAATGCGTGTGATCCCAATCCGCTTCGTCTCCCCGTCGACTTCGATATCGAGATGCCCCTTCCCGTTGAGCGGTAACTCGAATTGCGAAATCTGATAGCCCTTGGGTAGGTCCGGGTAGAAGTAATTCTTTCGCGCGAAGACACTATGTGAGGCGACATCACATTCGAGCGCAAGGCCCGCCTGCACGGCGAGTTCGATCGCTTTGGCGTTCGGCACCGGCAAGGCACCGGGCAGCGCCAGGCATACTGGACAGGTGTGCGTATTGGGGGGGGCCCCATAATCGGTCGGGCAGCCGCAGAATAGCTTCGTCCGCGAACGCATTTGGGCGTGCACTTCGAGGCCGATCACGGGCTCATAGGCGGTCATGACGGCCGGTTATAGCGCACCGGGGAGGGAAGGCCATGCTGTGTAAACCCTAGATACATTGGCATTTCGCCACGGATTTACCCATTATGAAACAGGGTAAGAATGCCTTTGGAGCATAGGCAGGGGGAAAATACGCCCGGGACCTTTCGGGTCCTGGTGGTGGACGACAGCGCGGCGATTCGTCGGCATGTCGTGCAGAAGCTCGAACCGATGAGCTTCCACATCACCGAAGCGAGCTCCGGTGAAGAAGCGCTCGACCTCACACTCGAGCAAACGTTCGACCTAGTCGTGAGCGACATCGAGATGGACGCGATTACCGGCGTCCAACTGTGCCGAGTCTTCCGTGCCGATCCCAGCATGGCCGACATTGGCTTCGTACTGCTGACCGCCGCGAAGGAAGCCACCACGCGCTTCTGGGGCCGCAACGCGGGCGCCGACGTGTATCTCGCGAAGGAACAGATGGACGAGAAGCTGCTGCCAGCGGTCAAAGAGCTGATGAAAGGCCGCACTCCGCGAGACAGCATCCGCCCCGAGCTCAACGGAACGCCGCTCGAACGAGTCAGCGCCGTGCTCGACCACCACCTCTTCGACGTCGTCGTCCAGTCCGAGGTCCGCCGCTTGATGGACCATGCACACGATCGAATCGAGTTCGGAGACAAGGTGCTGGAGCTCGCGGCCGAAGTCATCGGCTGCCCGTATCTGGTTCTTCATCTTCTTGGGCCGGGTGGACCGACCTATTCGATCCGCGCACGCGGACCGTGGCCCAAAGGTAAAGCGATGGCGGGGCTGGCGGCCCTTGCGATCCCGGAGAAGAGCGCCGATGCGACCCACACGACCGTCGTGACTGATCCGAAATTCGGCACGGGCCAAACCGTCATCGGCGGCCGCTCCATTACCTGCGAAATTCGGGCAAGAGACGAACCGCTGGGCGCCCTGCAGGTCTTCGGTGGCGCCAACTGTTGCGCAGAGACCGACGTCCGAAGCCTGAAGCTCATTGCCGAGGCGCTGGGCGTCGTCGTGAAGTCTCTTTTCCTCATGGAAGAAACGCAACTCCTGGCACTGACGGACGGCCTCACGGGACTATACAATCGCCGCCATGCCAGCAAGCGCCTAGAAGAAGAGATTGCCCGAGCACGCCGCAACGGTACGGGGCTCTGCGTAGCGATGTGCGACGTTGACCACTTCAAAGCGATCAACGACGAGTTCGGACACAGCGCCGGCGACCATGTGCTTCAGGGAATTGCCAACTCGCTGACGGAATACGTTCGCCGGAACGACATCGTCTCGCGCTGGGGTGGCGAAGAGTTCCTCGTGATCTTCTCCGAAATCAAGCTTACCGCCGCGCGCATCGTCGCCGAGCGGCTGCGGGGCCGACTTGCGAGCACCCCGCAGGTCGAAGGCGGCCCCGAAAAAATCAGCGTGAGCATTGGGCTGGCGATGCTCCGCCAAGGTGTCACGGCGGACGCGCTGATCGAGCAAGCCGACCAAGCACTCTACCGCGCGAAAGCTCGAGGCCGAAACCGCGTCGAGGTCGCCGGCGAAGAACGGCGTAGCATGCCATCGACCGTCGTGGAGAAGCAGGGCGGCGCAAAGCGGAGGTCCCTCCCCGCCAAGCCGACCGAGGCCAAGCAGGCAGACACGAAATAGCCGCTCAATCGAGCCCGACGGGCCGGGACTCGAGCAGCCCACATTCGTCTTCGACCACCTGCCCCGCGCTGCAGAGCAGCTCTTCCTCGAAGGGAGGGGTCACCAGCTGGATGCCTATGGGGAGCCCTGAGGCGGAGAGCCCACACGGCGTGCTGATGGCGGGTAAGCCCGCAAGGCTCGGCGGCAAGGTGAAGATGTCTGCGAGATACATATCGAGTGGGTTGCCCGTCTTTTCGCCGAGGGCGAACGCCGGCGTCGGTGTGGTCGGGGTGCACACCACGTCGCAGCTCTCGAATGCGGTGTCGTAGTCGCGCCGGATCAGCGTACGGACCCGTTGCGCCTTGAGATAGAAGGCGTCGTAGTAGCCAGCCGACAGCGCGTAGGTTCCGAGCATGATGCGCCGACGAACCTCAGGGCCGAAACCCTGCGCCCTCGTTTGAGTGTACGTGTCCGCGAGATCTTCGCCCGGAACCCGCAAGCCGTACCGAATGCCGTCAAATCGAGCGAGATTGCTCGACGCCTCGGCGGTCGCGATCAGATAGTAGACGGACACTGCGTGCTTGGCATGAGGGAGCGATACGTCCACCAAGGTTGCACCCTGCTTTTCGAGCGCGCTCAATGCAACTTCGACTCCGGTGCGAACGTCGGCGTCCTGAAGTCCGTCGAGGAGGTCGCGAGCCACGCCCACTCGCAGGCCCTGGACGCCGCGGTCACACGCGGCGACGTACTCACCCGCATCGCGGTCAGCCGAGGTCGCATCCCGGCGGTCATGACCGGCAACCACCTGAAGCAACAGCGAGGCCTCGCGCACCGAGCGAGCCATCGGCCCGATTTGATCGAGAGACGACGCAAAGGCGACGAGCCCGTACCGGGACACTCTCCCATACGTAGGCTTGATCGCGGTGATACCGCAAAACGCTGCCGGCTGTCGGACCGAGCCGCCGGTATCGCTGCCAAGCGCCAACGGGGCCAACCCGGCGGCGGTCGCACATGCGGAACCCCCGGATGATCCGCCTGGTGCGCGATCCAAATCCCAAGGATTGTGCACGTTCGCGAAGGACGAATTCTCGTTGGACGAACCCATCGCGAACTCGTCGAGGTTCGTCTTGCCGAGGATCACAGCACCGGACGCCCTCAACGCCTCCACGACGTGGGCGTCGTACGGCGGAATGTAGTCGCTGAGGATCTGCGATGCGCAGGTCGTACGAAGCCCGCGGGTGCAGAGGTTGTCTTTCAGCGCAATGGGCACCCCGGCCAAGGGGCCGAGCTCTTCACCCGCATCTCGTGCGTGGTCGACCTGTGCCGCCGCTGCTAGTGCGCCCTCGTAATCGATGGTGAGGAAGCACGAGAGCTTCGGATTGAGCGCCTCGGCGCGGGCGAGGTACGCACGCGTGACGTCTACCGCGCTGCTGCCGCCGCTGGCGACCTCCTCACGAATCTCGAAGGCGCTCCGCCAGGGGAAGTCGCTCATCACTCGACCTCGAGGACCAGAGGCACCGCAAAGCCACCGGACTCGCTCTCGGGAGCCTGCTCGAGGATCTCGGCGCGATCGCTGCATCG
>CBDURI010000062.1:0-11546 GCA_965369435.1 uncultured bacterium | reverse complement strand
GCATGCACCGTGCACGAGCGGCCCTGGGCGGCCGACTACGACTTCGATACGCTCTACGCGTTCGATTTCGTGACGCAGGAGCTCCTGGCACCCGGACAGGTCGTCGACCCCCTCACCAGGCGGAACGTAAATTGGTGCCAGTCGAATTTCACCGACGCCCCGACTTGCACCACCACCGCCGTGTACGTTCGAAACAGCTTCCTCCGGGTGAGTGACAGGCGCCAGTACGAGCCCGTCAACTGGGTGGACTCCCGCTTCGAACGCGCTGGGTACTTCCGGTTGGAGCGTCCTACTGTCGATCGATCCACCGATCCCACCGACCCGGCGTACTTCGAGACTGACTTCCTCAACTACAGTATCAACCGGCACAACATCTGGTACGACTGGCACGACGAGAAGGGCGATCCCATTCCCCATGCGGATCGTCGCGTTCGTCCGATCCTCTTCTACACGACGCCCGAGCTTCCGGCGCACCTCGTCGAACCGAGCTTTGAAGTGGCCGCGCGCTGGGACGAAGTGTTCATGCAGACGGTGCGCACGCTGCAGGGGCGCCCGAGCGCGGTGTATCCAGACCTTGCGTGCCAGACTAACGACCCAGACGCGTACTGTTCTTGCGTGCGCGACCCGGACACTGGTGCGATCCTCAACCCGACGTGTCCGGGCCGCTACGAACCCTTCGAGACGCCGGCTGATGCCGAAGCGCGGGGCGTACAGAACCCCTACGATTGCTGGGTAGAGGTACCGCCAGACGCGCGCCCGGACCTCAACCGCGCAGACTTGCGCGACACCCACTTCAACGGCTGGTTCGAAGCGGAGCTCGCGGGCTCCGAGTGCGTGCTTCGCCTGCGCGTGAACAGTTGTAACAAGGCGTCGATCGCCGAAAACGGGGGCAGCGTCGAGGGGCTCGATTGCCAAGAGCGCGGGGACTCCCGTTTCAAGTTCCTCAGCTACGTGGACCAGCCCGGGACGGGTTTTCTAGGGATTGCCACCTTGCGTGGCGATCCGGTCACCGGCGAGATCCTCGTCGGTGACGCGAACATCGGGGGTCCCGCTCTCGACAGCTATCGCACCACCGCACTTCAAATGTACGACCTCATCAACGGAGATCTGACCGACGAAGAGTTTCTGACCGGCGAGGATGTTCGGGCATATCTGGAGAACCTCGACAGGGTGCAGCTCCCGGCGCGTCCGCGCATCGACTTCAGCGTCGCGCTTGCTCACGGGACCGCGTTGCCTTCCGATGTTGCGTCGGTCGACCAGCGGATGACCGCGTTCGCGGCGCGCGCACAGTTCTTGGCAGGGCCTGCGGGTCGCTCCAATACGTTCATCGATAGGCGAGCGGAGCTCAAAGGTAGCGACACCGAGCGCCGGCTGATGGAGAGCTTCGAAACGTTGATGCTGGCCGGCATCGACGTCGTACCAGACGGGTACGGGCCGGCCGATATCGGCGACGACATTCTCGACCGAGTTTCGCCATTTCGTGTCCCGGTGCACGAGCAGCTTCGCGACTTCATCGAGCAAGAGAACGCGATTTCACGACGCAATGTGATGATGCCCAACGAGTTCATCGACAACTCGGTGCTCTTTTTCGTGAACCAGCACAAAAATTGGCCGCGCGCGCGCCTCGAGATCGGGCTCAATCGGTTGCTCTACTTCCACACACAGCTGCACGAGCTCGGGCATTGCTTGGGTCTGCGCCACGATTTCGGCGCGTCGGCTGACACCGGTAACTACGACGACGAGTACTATCATATCAACCGCCAGTTTCCGTTGCCCGACCCGGCTACGTACGACGCGGACGGGACGCCAGGGTTGAACGCGACTGAGCAAATCGCATTTGAGGCGGCGCTCGACGAGGCGCGTCGCAAGCGCGAGCTCGCGGGGATCGACACGCACATGGACTCCTCCGTGATGGAGTACAACGCGCAGTGGTATGGTCGTACCGTTACCGAAGCGGGGAGGTACGACATCGCCGCGTTGAGCTTTGGCTATGGCGATCTCGTCGAAGTGTACGAGAACGCCGACCGGCGGGACGTCGCTGACATCGACCCAACCAACACCGGTAGGGCGTGGGCGAAATACTACCAAGGTGGCGAGGCCTGCGCCGTCGATGCGGATTGTGCCTTCAGCACCGAGGGCTCCCGCAGTGGCGAGCTGAACGACGTCAACCTATCCGCCGGGCTCACGCAGTCCTGCGTGTCACATCCAAATGGGGAGACCACGCACGGCCGGATTTGCAGCGGCTTTGATGCCGACGTCGCCGCCCTCGCGGCGGGCAATCCACGGAGCGCGCATCTCCCCGTCGACTATCGCTTCTGCTCCGACGAGCGCGTCGGAACACTCGGCTGGTGCCATCGCTTCGATGAGGGCGACAGCTATCGCGAGGTCGTCCGCAATCTCGCCGAGCAGTATGAACGCCAGTACATATTCACCAACTTCCGCCGCTATCGTTCGGACTTCGAAATCGGGCAGTACATCTTCGGTCGCCTGATTGGGCGACACTTCACGATCTTGCAGGACATCTTTCAGAACCTCTTGTTCCGCTATCAAGTCGATCCCGAGTTCCGGACCGACGACGAGGACTTCGGGTTTTACGATCAGTTCATGGCCAGCGCCGATGTATTGAACTTCTACGCCCGAATTCTCGGCCAACCGGACATCGGCTCGTACGCGTTCAATCCTGCGAGCGGCAACTTCGAACGTTTCAGCGCGACCCCAGGTGCCCCCGGTGCCGAGGTGAGCTTGTCTATCGGCCTCGGGCGATACCTATCATCGACCTACCAGCGAGGCCTGACGGGGATCTTCCGGATCGAACGCATCGGCTCGTTCTACGACAAGTGGTTCGCCATGCAGATGCTCACGCAGCGGGGGTGGACGACCAACTTCACGCGCGACGTGCCGTTCTGGACCAATTTCTACGACTTGTTTCCCATCGAAATGCAGCAGATCTTCCAAGGCATCATTCAGGACCAGCCGGAGTCGATCTCTCCGCGCATTGCGTGCGACCCGAGCAGCCCTCCTGATTCGTGCGTCGACGCGCGCATCGTCTACATGGACTTCTATCGAGGGGACTGCAGTCAACCCGAAACCTGCCGGCCCGATCCGGTCACGGAGACGTACGCCGAGCTGGACATCATCGACGGTGGAAGCTCGGTGTTGTTGCAATACCTCGCAGCGGTGTTCGCCCTGTCCGACTTCCCAGTGTTTTTCGACACGACATTCCAGAACCAGCTTTTCATCTGCGTCGAAGGAGAGGGCGACTGCTTCGACCCGAGTGATGGGTCCGTCGAGGGTGTGGACTTCGTGCGACATCGCTCCTCGCGCTTCGGGAAAACGTTCCTCGCGTTCCAGATCGAGCCCAGCATCGCCATCCCGAATCAAGAGTCGATCGGGTTCAACATGGTCGAAGAAGCCTCCAACAACGCGTTCGCGATCGATATCCTCGATCGTCTTGCTGATGGGCAAACCGTTGCGCAGGGCGAGCTAGACGAGCTCGTGAACCGAGGTTACCACCTCCCGCTCAGCGTCGATGAGGCTCTTTCCGACTTGAGCAGCTTGGACCGACGCCAACGCAGCCTCGAGTCGTTCTTCTTCCAGTTGATCGACCTTCAACGCCAGCTCGGCATCGCGAGTTACCTGGGGTTTTGAGCAATGACTAGCGCCAAGCACATCACCTTCCTGTTCGCGCTGTTCTCGGCGATGGCGATGGCGTGCGCGGCCGGCTGCACCAAGGGGGGTCCAAGCGTGGACCGGACGCAGCCAAACCTGGTCGACAAGGACTTGTTCGAAGGCGAATGGTGGGTCGCCCAAACCGTGATCGAGGCTGACGCCGACGCCAGCGGACCCACGTGGACCGGCGACATGGGGTGGGCTGACCTCGCCATCGACGCCGACGGGCAGTCGGGAACACTCGGGCGTATCCGCTGGGTCATCGACCAAGATTTCTTGTTTGCCTTTCGATCGTTCGAGCTCGTCGATGGCTCGAACACCGACGGCGCAAATGACGAGTACCGCGGGCAGCCCCTCGCTGCTTTCGAGATCATCGACCACATCGACGTGCGTCCCCAGTACAACCCCGTGACAGGGGAAACCCGGAACGTCGTCGAAGAGGATACCGAGGACCGGCGCTGGTACGAGCGCGAATTCATGCGTGTGAATTGGTCCAAGAACCACGTTCGCTCGTTCTATTTCGCGGCCGAGCTTCCGGCGTTAGGCGATTGGACGCTCGAGGCTGGAGACTTTTTCATCCAAGATCGTGCGGCTCACTGCACCGGGGAGGGCGAAGAGGAGCAGTGCAGCTTCCCCAAGTCGTGGGAGCCTCAGTTCGTAACGGTAGGGGAAGACCCTGCTTACCGCTTCGCCTACGAATGGCCGGAGGGCAGCGAAGACATCACGCACTACATGAGCTTCGTGATCTTCATGAACCTTTCGCCAGGCGGCGTCTGCCTCCAGACCAGCGGCGTCCCATGTCAGACACTTTCAATTCCGCACCGCTTGGCTTTCCTCCGAGTCCCACCCGATCATCAATACGCGGCCGCGACTCAGACGCACGAAGAGTACGACCGCTTCGGAGTGTTTCGGACGAATCAGCGCACGTACTTGCGCGCCGACCAGGACAGCGTGACGCGACGTTGCGATCGCAACATCGACTGCGGCATCGGGGGCTACTGCGACGTTCAACAGCATGTCTGCGCAGGGGGTTTGGGCGAAGACTACGGCGAAACCGACGCGCTCACGTTCCTGCGCCCGCGACACAACCTATTCCGGGAGTCGCTAACCGATCAGGCATGCAGCGTCGACTGGGAGTGCGACGGCCGGTTCTTCGATGCCCCTGGCACCGGCGGCTCGGTTTGCGACCGAGTGGCACGGCGATGCACCATTCCCATGCGCGACCGGGTTCCCCGACAACTCCGGGATGGGCCGGGCGCGGTCGCCTACTACCTGACCGAGGGCTTCCCGGCGCATTTGGTTTTCCCGGCCATGGAGGTCATGGGCAACTGGAACGAGGTCTTCATGCGTGGTTGGCGCGCGGCCCGCGACGAAGCGCTTCCGACCTACGGCCAAGTGAGCGTGTCTTGCCAGACGGTCGACCCCACTCGCTATTGTTTCTGCGGCTCGCCCGACGATGTCGGCGGCACATGCCGTGGGAAGTACGACCCCTTCGTCAGCCCCGAACGATGGACGACGCTCGGGGTGACCGATCCCTATCGGTGCCACGTCGAGAATCTGGAGTTCGCAGAGCCGCAGACGCCGACCAGCTACGACGAGTACCCGTTGCCGCAGACCTACAGCTATCGCTTCGTCGGTGACGAATGTTTGGTCGTCCTCCGGCCCAACACATGTGACTGGCATCGTACCGACGCTACGCAGCAGTGCGACGACGTCCTCGACGAGGAGGGTGAGCGGATCGCTTGGGAGCAGCTGGGCGACATTCGATATCAGTTCATCAACTACATCGATCAGGCCAGTGGCTTGCGTTTCAGCGGTGTCGCTAGCCCGCTCGCCGACCCGACCACAGGGGAGCTCATCGTTGCCAACGCTAGCCTTGCTGCGACGAGCATCGAGGCGATGGCCACGAGGGCACTGGAGTATTTCCCCGTTCTGCGTTGCGCTCACACGAGCCTTGGATGTGAACCAGGGGATGAGGCTGCCGCAGAGCAGTACCTCAGCGGAGAGAATCTTCGCGGGTACTTCTCTCGCCTCGGCAGAACCGAACACCCACAGGGGCTCGCCGCGTCGGGTTCCGACGGCTTCAGCATCGACGATACGAGCCGCCCGGCGCTTCCGGTGGGTCTCAACGCAACGCTCCGTGCTGTCATGGAGCGGGCTGAGGACCGCATCGATCGGCTCCACGGCCAAGAGGGCCGCGCGCAGATCCTGAGCGATCGCATGCGGCGCTTGGCCGGCACCTCAATCGAGCAGAAGCTCATGGGGTCGCTCGGTGTGAACGGGTCCGACGCACTCAACCGGCACTTCGACCACGGCCAAACCAATGTCTTCGGCATCACCCCACAGGCGAGCGTCTACGACGAGGATGTCCTGGACCAGATCTCTCCTTTCCGCGGGGCAGGCTTCTCGCGTTCGCTCACCGCGGGTATCGACGCGGAGGACGAGCTCTCATCTCGCAATATCTGCGCTTTGAACGACTCGATCTTCCGGTCGCGATACTTCGAGTACTGGGCGGAGGCGTTCCGCGGCAGAGACTCGGCAGAAGCCTCGATCCGCATGCAACAGTTGCAATTCCGTATGGTCGTGCACCATGAGCTCGGTCACTCGGTGGGGCTGCGTCACAATTTCGCAGGAAGCCTGGATCGCGATAACTACGGCGACGGCTATTTCAACGTCGTCATGGGCGCCTCGACCGACGCGAGCGATGACCTTCCGTTGCCTCAGCTCACCGATTACGATCTCGACAACGACGGGTTCGTCGCCGGACCGGAGTTCGACGGGTATCTCGCGGCTCTTCGTGACGCGCGCAACGAGCGGGCCCAACGCGGCGCACACAACTACACGACCAGCTCGACGATGGACTACAACGGCGATACAGCCGACGCGCAGGGTCTCGGACGCTACGATGTGGCGGCCACCGTGTGGAACTATTTCGACCTTCGCGAGGCGTACGACCTGCGCGGCGTGATCGGGGGCGCGGAGACACCGACCAACGGTCCCTTTCAGGGACTCGCGCGCTCTCACGAGGTGGATAGGGTGTGGTGGCGTTCGTACCGCGGTGGTGAGAGCTGCAGCGCCGATGCGGATTGTCCCGCTTCGCAGGCCTCGGGGACGCTTCGCAACGGGCAGCCCGTGTACCAGCGCTGCGTACAGAATCCACGGAACGTGTTTCCCCAAGAACGGTGCAGCGGCCAAGCCGACTGCATCTGCTCGAGCTTCGACGCCGACATCGATGACTATGCAGACTTTGCCGCCTATCTCGACGGCGCGAGCAGCGACAGAAACTACGCTCCGGTTCGCTATCTGTTCTGTCCCGATGACCGGACCAACGACATCTCCTGGTGCAGCCGCTTCGATGCCGGGGAGAACTTCCGAGAAGTGATCGACCACTATCGCCGCTCCTGGGAAGAGCGATACCCGGAACAGTACTATCGGCGATTCCGCCGTGATGGCGCGCGTGACGGAGGCTCGATCCCCATGGTTCGGGACGCGGCGAAGATCTATCAGCACCTGTTCTTTCGCTTCAACTTCGAGCCTGGCTTCTCCCTGAACACCGGTCCGCTCGGTTTCGATGATCAGTTTTTGGCGTCAATCGATGCGATGAACTGGTTCATCGAGATCGTGAATCTCCCCGACGAAGGCTCATACGCATATGACGCCGCCGAGAACACCTATCGATGGCTCGGTGAACCGATCGACCTGCCGAGCGCCGATCTGAGCTTGTTGCCCGGACAAGGCTTCGGGATGTGGACGAAGTACCAGGACGGATACTTCGGATTCTTCCGGCCGGAGCGCGCTGGCGTCTTCTACGACAAGTTCTATGCGTTACGGGCGCTCGCAATTCGCGACTGGGGTCTGAGCTTCACCATCGACGAGCGCTACTTCATCAATTTCTACGACCTCTTCCAGACCGAGATGACCGAGTTCTTCGGCGGACTGATCCTCCAGGACGAGAGCTGGTTCGCGCCGAGACTAGCGATGGAAGACGGGGAGCCCGTCGTTCAACACATGAGCTGGTACCGCGGCTTGGCGTTGGGCGAGTGCATCGAGGACGGCACGCGCGTGCCATGTCGGGGCAGTCAACGCGATGTGTACCCGGGTCCGGCGATCGAGGGGACGACCAATGAGGTTCTGCGAAGCTGGGCCGCGATCCTCGCCCTCGCGCAGTTCCCCGTCTACTACGACACCAGCTTCGAACAGCGGCTCCTCGTGTTCAAGGCGGGCAGTGGCTCCGGCTTCAGCATCCCCGACATTCAGTCTGACGGGAGCCCGACCTGTGTGTACGGGACGGACGGCCTGGGAGCGGGTCACATCGTCGTCGATCCAAACGTCCCCAACGACTGCGACGCATCCGAGGATGCCGACTATGTCGTCTTCGAATCGAATCGCTTTCGAACTCCTTACGTGGCCGTGAAGATCCGGCCGAGCCTCGAACTGAATCTGGAGGAAGAGCAGGTCGGTTTCCAGTTGCTCAAGCGTCTCGTCGACCTGCAAAACGAAGCGCAAGCGCTCGATCCGACCAATCCTACCCGCGCCGGCAAGCTTCAGGAGTTGCAGCATGGCGAATCATTCCTCGAATACCTGATCGAGCTCCAGACAGAGTACGGGATCAGCAACTTCTTCTGATGGCAGGCCCCCGCGGGTACACTAAGATCCTGTGATGGGGGCTCCGTTGCCGGACAAGGACGACCTTCTTCGACAATATCGAACGATGATGGTGATTCGCCGCTTCGAAGAAGAGGCGGCACGCAACTATGCCAAGGGCAAGATTGGCGGGTTCCTTCATCTGTACATCGGGCAGGAGGCCATCGCGGTGGCCGCGGCGGAGGTCCTCGAAGATCGCGACTACATCTTTCAGACGTATCGCGATCACGGTATTGCGCTTGCGCGCGGAATGGCTGCCGACGTGGCGATGGCAGAGCTGTTCGGCAAGGACACCGGGTGCTCGCGGGGCTTCGGTGGTTCGATGCATCTTTTCGACGTCGAACGCGGCTTCCTCGGTGGCTGGGCGATCGTCGGTGGCCATCTGGCTCTCGCGGCGGGGACGGCATTCAAGTCGAAGTACGCCGGGGAAGACCGCGTCACGATCTGTTTTTTCGGGGAGGGTTCGACCAACATTGGCGGCTTCCATGAGGCGATGAGCCTGGCGGGCCTGTGGAAGCTCCCGGTCGTCTTCGTCTGTGAAAACAATCAGTACGCCATGGGCACCCCGCTCGAACGAACCAGCCCACTCAAAGATCTGTCGATCAAGGCCAAAGGCTACGGCATGCCTGGCGATCGATTCGAGGGCCACGACGTCGCGGTCGTACAAGAGCGCCTTGCCAAGGCAGTCGACCGAGCGCGTTCGGGCGGAGGGCCGACGTTCGTCGAGATTCAAACCTACCGGTTCCGTGGCCACTCGATGAGCGATCCGGCGAAATACCGGAGCCGCACCGAGCTCGAGCAACGCAAGCAGCAGGATCCGATCGTCGTAGTGCGCGAAAGGCTGTACGGACTTGGCATCGACGAGAACGCTCTCGATGACATCGATATTGAAGTCGACGAGGAGATCGATGCGGCGGTGCGTTTCGCCGATGAGTCGGCGCTCGCACTCGAGGACGTGATGATGAGCACCGTGCTGGCTCCGGAGGACGGCGCGTGAGGGAGATACGCTATAGGGAGGCGCTCCGCGAAGCGATGTTCGAAGAGATGGAGCGCGACGAGAGCGTGTTCCTGATGGGCGAGGAGGTCGGCCACTACCAGGGCGCATACAAGGTGTCGGAAGGCTTGCTCGAGAAGTTCGGAGAGCGCCGCGTCATCGACACTCCGATCGCGGAGGCCGGTTTTGCGGGAGTGGGTATTGGAGCGGCGATGGTTGGCCTCCGGCCGATCATCGAGTTCATGACCTGGAACTTCTCGTTCGTCGCTTTCGACCAAATCATCAGCAACGCCGCCAAGGTGCACCAGATGAGCGCCGGCAAGATTCGCGTGCCGATCGTGTTTCGCGGGCCGAACGGCGCCGCGAAGCAGGTCGCCTCACAGCATAGCCACAGCGTGGCGCCCTTCTACACTCATATTCCGGGCCTCCATGTCATTCAGCCGAGCACCCCTCGGGACGCGAAGGGCCTCCTCAAGAGTGCGATCCGTAGCAACAACCCGGTCATCTTTCTCGAGGGCGAGACTCTCTACGGTGTCAAAGGGGAGGTGCCCGACGAAGGTGTCGACGAGCTCGTCCCGATCGGACAGAGCCGCTTGGCCCGGGCCGGGGCAGACTGCACGATCGTCACCTGGGGCCGTCCGTACTACACCGTGTTGGCAGCCGCAGAGAAGCTGGCCGCCGAGGGCATCGAGTGCGAGGTCATCGACCCGCGCACCCTTCGACCTCTCGACACCGAGCTGATGGTGCAGAGCGTGAAGAAGACCAATCGTTGCGTGGTGGTTCACGAACACTGGCCCTATGGCGGTCCTGGTGCCGAAATCGTCGACCGGCTTCAGCGTGAGGCGTTCGACCATCTCGACGCGCCGTTAGAGCGAGTGACCGGGCTCGACGTGTCCATGCCCTACGCGACGAATCTCGAGGACAAGGTCCTTCCAACCGAGGAGCGAGTGATCGACGCCGTCAAGCGCGTCAGTTACGCAAAGTAAGCCATGGCCAAGATCATCGGATTACCCAAGCTCTCCCCGACGATGGAAGAAGGCACCCTCGTCGCATGGGTCAAGAACGAGGGCGATGATGTCGAGGTCGACGACCTTCTGGCCGAAGTCGAAACCGACAAGGCAACGATGGAGTTTCGCTCGTTTGACCGCGGCGTATTGCTGAAGATCTTGGTCCCAGCCGGAGAGACCCTCGAGCCCGATGCGCCGGTGGCGATCATTGGGAAGGCGGGGGAGGACATTAGCGAGCTGCTTGCGGAGGTCGCGGCAGTGTCAGCGTCGGAGACAGTGTCAGCGTCGGAGACAGTGTCAGGGGCAGAGCCAGTGTCAGAGCCAGTGTCAGAGACAGTGCCAGCGTCGGAGACAGTGTCAGCGCCCGTGTCGGTGCCGGAGTCTGCTAGCGAGGGGCGCGTTCTGTCGTCTCCGCTCGTGCGTCGGCTGGCTCGCGAACGAAGCATTGATCTGCACACGGTGCAGGGGTCGGGCCCTCGCGGTCGCGTCGTCAAGCGTGACATCGAGGCGCTCCCGGGAGAGCGCGATGCGAGCGGGGGTGCGCCTGCTCTTAGTGGCGAAAGGCTTCCCCCCCGGGTCGTCAAGGCGAGCAGCATGCGACGGACGATTGCGCGGCGGCTCACGGAGTCCATGCAGACGACACCACACTACTATCTCACCATCG
Organism: uncultured bacterium; assembly: GCA_965369435.1. GTDB lineage: Bacteria > Myxococcota_A > Polyangia > Polyangiales > Houyiibacteriaceae > SG8-38. Next base: position 568 of record CBDURI010000062.1, on the reverse strand, counting down.
ATGTCGACATCGCGCCGCTCGCCGATGCACGCAAGACGATGAATGCGGAGCTCGAGGCGGCGGGTAAGAAGGTTTCGCTGAACGATCTGATCATCAAAGCGGCCGCGATCGCGCTTCGCCGCGTCCCCGAGGTCAACTCCTCGTGGATGGGCAAGGAGATCCACTACCATCAAGTCGTCGACATCTCGATTGCGGTAGCAGTCGACGAGGGCCTGATGACGCCGGTAATCCGCGACGCGGATCGCAAGGGCGTCATGCAGATCGCCGAAGAAGTTCGCGATCTCGCGGCCCGCGCGCGGGACAAGAAGCTGCAGCTCGAGGAGATGACCAACGGGACCTTCTCGATTTCAAACCTCGGGATGTTTGGGATCGAAGAGTTCACCGCGGTGATCAATCCCCCCGAAGGCGCGATCCTCGCGGTGGGCACCATCCGAGACGAGCCCGTCGTCGAAGACGGCGCCATCGTCCCGGGCAGGCGCATGCGCTTCACGATGAGCTGCGACCATCGAGTGATCGACGGAGCCACCGGCGCAAGGTTCATGGCAGCGCTAAAGACACTACTCGAAGC
>CBDURI010000061.1:0-11632 GCA_965369435.1 uncultured bacterium | reverse complement strand
GCATGGGCATTCAGTTCGAAGACCTATCGCACGAAGCGCGAGACCTGGTGCTCCGGTTTATCCGCAAACGCCCCCCCATCTTCTACGACGTCTAGTGTGCGGCTAGCCTTCGCCGAGGAGCTTGCTCATCGAGGCTTCATCAACTGGCGTGAAGGTGTACGACTCCATCTGCGTCGAGGTCACCCACGCGTAGTCCTTGACCGCGCGGCAATGCAGCTGGTCACCGAGCAGTGTGCACTCGTAGAGGTACAAATCGACGGCGTACTTCTCGTACGGATGGTTCACGAACGAAATGAGCTGACCCACCTCGACGCTCGCGCCAAGGCGTTCTCCCACTTCACGCGCCAGCGCCGCCTCATCGCTCTCGCTGTCCTCGACGCGCCCACCCGGAAAATCCCAAAGCAACGGCAGCACCGCCGTCTCGCGGCGCTGCGTGATCAGATACTGCCCACCGCGCTCCACCAGAGCAGCCACCACGCGAATAGTCTTCATCTTCGACCGCACCGTTTGGGACATAGCACCCCATCCCCGAAGTGTTTACATCGGGTAGTGGTGCACGATCTCGCGAGCAGGCCGTTCCACGTTCAAGACGGGACTGGTGATCAAGTCCCGACCCGACGCGATGAAGAAGAGCGACTCGCCGACCGTGGGGAGCCCCTCCGAGGCGCTGATCGCTCCGTTGTCGTGAAACTTGAGGCCCCCCGACACCGTGCTGCGCAGCGCGAGATGGCCGGCAAGCCACTCCCCGGTGCGGCGGTCTCGGACACCGACACACACGTTCCGGCGCACGTGGTATTCACTGTTACGAGTCACGAAGATACGATGAATTCGGCGTTCTTTGCCCAAATAGCCCATCAAAACCCTCCTCGGGCGCTACCATGAGATTTCCGAGTCACCTTACATGTGGGATAAAGTAGGACCAAGAAACTGGCGACGTCCGCTGCTCTTGCGGCCGGACAACTTCACGCCCCCCCGGCGAACCCCTTGGGGAGGCCGCCGCATCGCGGGCAGTTTGAAGCTGAACGCCGGTTTAGAGGTTCGCGGCGTCGTGGGCGAGGCCTGGGAGCTCTCGGTGGAGCCCGATTTTCCTAGCCGGATCGTGGACGGGCCCACGTTGGACGAAGTCCTTCGCGACGACCCCGCCCTCCTTGGAAAAGAGGCGCCACTCGGTTCGACCGCGTTGCTGGTGAAGCTGGTCGACGCTGCGGACGATCTGTCCGTCCAGATTCACCCTACGGACGAGGATCCAGCTCTCGCGGCGGACGAGAGTGGGAAACCGGAAGCTTGGTACATCATCGAGGTGGAGCCCGGCGCAGGCTTGTACCTCGGTTTTCGCAACGGGGTATCCCGCCAAGACGTCGAGAGAGCGATCGACGAGGGGGGCGAGGTCGACCAGCTCATGTGGTTCGTTCCCGTGTCTCCGGGAGATCTGTTCCTGATCGAACCAGGGACGCCTCATGCGATCGGCAAGGGAGTCTTGCTCCTCGAGCCGCAACGCGTCTCTCCGGGGAAGCGAGGTCTCACATACCGCTACTGGGATTGGAACCGCAAGTACGACTCCGCGGGGCGCCTACACCCCGGAGGACAGCCGCGCGAGCTTCACAGGGAGCGCGCGCTCGACGTCACGCACTGGGGAGGCCCGCGCGAGGACCAGCTCCTCGATCGCATCTTCGGGCGGGCAGGGCAGGCCGCGACGGACGGCTCCGCGAGCTTCGAAGAGCTGATGGGCGACCAAGGGCTCATCGAGTCCGAGGTTTTTTCCCTGCAACGCTTGGCGGGCTCCGGTGATCTCGTCCTACCTGCCGCCGAGCGGTTGCGCTCGCTCACCGTCTTAGATGGATCCCTTACCCTTCACGACGGCGAACGCGTCTTCGAGCTCGCGCGCGGCCAGACCGCAGCGCTTCCCGCGTGCCTTGGTCCGCTTCGCGTCGAGCTGACCAGCGCGCATGCCATGCTGTGCGCATTGGCTTGACGACGCCATGCCCGCGTAAGACAGTGCCGCGCCTTGGTTGACGTCACCACCGGCCCGCGGCCCCTCATCTCGATCGTGATCCCCGTCTACAACGAGGAAGCGATCCTGCGTGCCGCCGTGGTGGACCTCATCGATCGGCTCGGCACCCTCCCCTGGTCGTACGAGCTCATCATCGCGGAGAACGGCTCCACGGATCGAACCGTCGAGGCGGCCGCCGAGCTCGCGGCGCGCTTCCCCCAACTCGTGTGTCGGCACACCGACGAACCCAACTACGGAACGGCGCTACGCGAAGGGATCCAGCACGCAAGAGGCGATATCGTAATTTGCGACGAAATCGACCTTTGCGATACGGACTTCTACGAGCGCGCGGTCGCACTATTACGAGACGACTCGGCGGACTTCGTCGTCGGCTCCAAAGTGATGGAAGGCGCCACGGACCAGCGTCCCTTCTTTCGGCGCCTCGGCACAATCGTGATCAACGGCATTCTCAGGGTGACCCTGGGGTTCAAAGGGACCGACACCCACGGGCTCAAGGCCTTTGCTCGCGAACCCGTGCAGCCGATCGCTGCCGCCTGCCTGGTCGACCGAGATCTATTCGCGTCGGAGCTCGTCATCCGGGCCGAGCGCGCCGGGCTTCGCGTTCAGGAGATCCCAGTCCGGGTCCTGGAGAAGCGGCCCCCGACGATCGGACTGGCGAGGCGCGTGCCCAGCGTCTTGAAGAATTTGGTTAGGCTCTTCATTGCGATCCGGATCAAAGGGTGAGTCTGAGGCTGGCATCGATATCGGTTGATTTGGATGAGATGCCGCTCTACGCGGCGATCCACGGGCTCGCTATTGCACACGGGCCGGGCGCGCACGCGGCCTATGACCGCTGCGTTCCGCGCCTGACCGAATGGCTGGATGACGAATCGATTCGAGCCACCTTCTTTGCGATCGGGAAAGACCTCGAGCGCGACGAGAACCGCGAGACCATCTCGGCGCTCCAACTTGCAGGGCACGAGATCGCAAATCACTCGTATCACCATCGTTATGACCTCACCCGCCGAACGCCCGCGGAAATCCAGGAAGACGTAGAGCGAGGAGCGGATGCCATCGAGCGGGCATGCGGCAAGCGGCCTGTCGGGTTTCGCGCGCCGGGTTACACGGTCACCGACGCGCTGTTCAACGCGCTCGACAGAGCAGGTGTCGGTTATGACTCCAGCGTCTTCCCGTGTCCGAGTTACTACGCCGCCAAGGTCGCGACGTTGGCCGGAATCAGACTGCGTGGCCGGAAGAGCACGAGCATTTTGGACACGCCATCCGTGCTACGCGCGCCGAGAGAGGCGTACCGGGTCGGGAAGCCGTACTGGCGACGGGGAAACGGCTTGTTGGAGCTCCCCATCGGCGTCACCCCGCTGCAGCTCCCGTACATCGGCACCTCGCTGGTGCTCGGCGGAGAGAAAATCGCCGCAAGACTCACACGGCAGATGCTTGGCCGGGAGCTGATCAACCTCGAGCTTCACGCCATCGACGCCGCCGACGCGACCGAGGACGGGCTTGCAACCCTTGCGCCGCACCGCGCGGACCTGAGACGAACGGCGGCCGACAAGCTCGGCTCGCTTCGCGCGGCGATCGAGGTGATCCGCGACGCCGGCTACGAGCTAGTGACGCTCGAGGAAGCAGCCCGACGCATCAAGGCCCAACCCACCCAGTAGATTCGCGGCTCTGCACCGCGCGAACCGCGAGCTCGTCGGCCTGCTCGTTGAGCCGCACGCCCTGATGGCCACGGACATGAAACAGCTTGGTATCAGGGTGCCCGTCGAGCGCCTCCCGCACCTTGGCGACCAGCTCCTTGTTCGCTTTGACCTTCCAGCCCTTGGTCAGCACGCCGATCGAATACTGCGAGTCGGTGTAGAGTCGTAGCGGCCTGCCGAGATCGTGCGCGAGCTCCACGGCGCGCAGAATCCCAATGAGCTCCGCAATGTTATTGGTCGCCTCGCCGATGTACTCGCTGAGCTCGTGGGTTTGGTCCGCCCATAACGCCACCGCGCCCACGCCGGCTGGACCCGGGTTGCCGCTGCACGCGCCGTCCGCGTAGACGAGGACCTCGTCGCCCTCCGGCTTCTCCGGTGCGCTCGTTGCATTGGTGGTCGTCCCAGCGGCCTTCTTCTTCGATTTGGATGGCTTCTTGACGGCCTCGCCGGGGCCGCAAAGGGAGTCCGGCTCGATCTTCGGGGCGCCACCGGGTGGCTTGAGATTCGAGGCGCCCGCGAAATAGGCACGCCCGTCGTTCGGCTTGTAGCGAACCTCGACCCTTCCATCGTTCGCAACGAGCTCGCCACTCGCATCACAACGAGCGAGCACTTCGGCATTGCGCAACCGCATTCGGCGCCATGGCATGGGGCACGCGTTAGCACGAGGGCTTGCTCCGTGAAAAGAACTTCCTACCCTCGGTCCGTGACTCGCTCGTTCAAGGTGGCCACCGTGGTGTCGATTGCGACGGCCGGCCTACTCTGGGCGGCGATGCACCAGGGACGAACGCTTCGGACCAGCCAGGCGCTTCGTGAGCTTCCAAGCACCGCGCGAGCCGTGCTGCGCATCGACACCCGCGCGCTCGAACGGAGCGCGGCCGCGAGAACGCTGATCGAGGCATTCGTGGCGGAAGAGCAGCTCAGCGAGATCCAAACGATATGCGGGCTCGACCCACTCGCAGCCTTGAGCGAAGCCACGATTTGGGTGCGTGGGCCCGAAGACCAACCGTTTCAGTCGATTGGCCTGATGCTGCGAGGGCGTGCGGCCGACGCTTCGACGCTGGCCGAGTGTCACCGCCTGCTGGTCGAAGCCCGAGGGGGCTCCATCGTTCGCCTCGAAGGTCCCCCGGGACCGGTCGTGGCGAGTCGTGACGGCCGAACTGCGATCGCAGTGCTCGATGATCGAACCATCGTCACCGGCTCGGTCAGAACCGTGACGGAGGTCATGGCGGTCCGGCGCGGCACCGTCCCCGCTCTGTTGGAACGGCCCCGAATGGCAAGCCTTTGGCCGCGTGTGAACGCAGGCGCGAGCATCGCCGCGGCGCTCGAGCCTCCGAAGCACTGGAAGGCGGCGCTCGAGCGTGTGGCGACGCTCGGGGACCAAGCCTCCGCCATGCAGGGCCTGCAGGGCGTCGGACTGTCGGTGCAATCGGGGAGCGCGCAGACGATCATCGTGTACATCGACGTCGACGACACCGATCTAGCCGCCCAAGACGCAACGCTCATCAGGGCTTGGGCCATGTCGCCGCCGAAGTCCGTGCAAGCGCCGTGGACGGACGTAGTGCGGTCGGCCCGCGTGCAGGTTCGCGAACGGACGATCGTCGTCACGCTCGACGTGTCTAGTCTTGCCGGGGCTCGCTAGGGCTAGCGCTGCCGCCATCGGCACGCTCCCCGATGAACAACTCGGACCCGAGGTATCGCTCGTGGATTCGCTGAAGCAGAATCTTGCTGACCGCAGCCGCGGGCACGGCAAGGAGCACCCCCGTGAACCCCAAGAGCTCGGCACCGACCAGCAGCGCAAACAACACGGTGATCGCAGAAATCCCAACGGTGTCGCCCATGATTTTGGGAGTGATCACGAAACCCTCCAAGCCCTGAATCACCACATGAACGCCAAGCACCCACAGAATCTGCTGCCAACCTTGCCAATCGAGCGCGGTCATCAGCAGGGCGGCGACCAATGCGAGGGTGCTGCCAACGTACGGGATGAACGAAAGAAACCCTGCCATAATCCCGATGGGCAGCGCGAGGGGTACACCGATCGAGCCGTAGCCCACGGCGTACAGCACGGCGAGGATCGCCATGACGGTGAACTGACCTCGGAAGAACTGGCCGAGGACCGAATCGACGTCGCGAAAGAAGCTGTTGGTTTGCGGCCGATGACGCGGGGGGATCAGCTCGCCCACCTTCGCCACGATGACGTCGAAGTCGTAGAGCAAATAGAACGCAAACACAGGCACGATCAGCGCAGCGATGATCGCACCCACGGCGGAGGCCGTTCCGCCGAGCAGCCATTTGACCACCGCAGTAACGGGCGTGTAGCCCTTGGTGAGCACCGACTGAATGTCGAGGTGGAGCTCCTCGAGCGCTTGGCCCACCGAGGTCGGAATCTCGAGCCCGTACTCGGCGAGCATCGGCTCCAACGCCGCCCGGCTGTGCGCGACGAGCGCCGGCAACCTCCTCAAGAAGCTCGCTACCTCTTCGTAAACCATCGGGACGATGACGAGAATGGCAACCGCGGCTAGCGCAAACGAACCCACCAAGAGCACGGCGATGCCGACCGCGCGCGCGATCGGTTTTCCGCGAAGCAGACGGTTCGCTTCGATTCGGTCGACCAGCGGGTCGAGCATGTAGGCGATGAGGAAGGCGAAGAACACCGGCGCCAACACGCCACGTAGGGTGTAGAGCAACCAACCCGTGGCAACGGAAACACCAAGCCAGAGAACCCAGCGGGGGATTTTGTCACGCTCGGACATGCGAGTCTTCTACCACAGGCGTCAGGCTTGCCGCCTGAAGCAATCGGGGGCGATACCAAGCCGGCGGCGAGAGGCCTCCGTCGCGTCGATGAATCGGGTGGTCACCGGGTCGTGATACCCACTGGCGAGATCCAAGTCCGGGTTGCCCCGCCGATAGAACTCTCCGATGCGGCGCATGGAGATCTCGCGCACGTACTTCCCGACGATCGAGGCGAGCGCGACCGGCAGGTGCCGGGCGTCGGCATCGACCTCGAAGCGAATCTCACCTACACCCTCGACCCGGTACCTACGTTGGCCGCGACGCCCGGCGAGTGACCGAACGCGCTGCGGCGCGAAGCGCGAGAGGCGCGACGCGTAGTCCCGAATGCCGCCGACCATGCCGCAGACGGCGAGCAGCCCCGCACCGTGACCGGCGTGCACGGCGCAGATCAGATCCTCGAAGAGCTCGAGGTCGACGGCGAGCTTGTTCGTGCCGGCCGAGAGCTTGGCGTTGAGCACCCCGGCGCAGGCTATTCGGCTTTGGACGTCGACGATGCGAAGGCTCGAACGGCCCACGAGCTGATCGAGAAGCCCTTCGCCGTAGGACACATCACCGCCAAACGCCGGCAGCCGCAGATCGACGGCCCAGCATTGAGCGGCGGTCCGCGCGTCGGGACAGCATGCGCGGAGGCGTCGGCGGGAACCGGGAGAAACCAGGTCGAGAAATGCGTCAGCCGTGGCGGCAAGCCCGCCACCCCCCCGCTTCACCAGGGCCAGGGCGACCGACTCGGTGAACCCCATGCGACCGAAACCACCGGTCTCCTTGCTGTCGGTCAGCCCCAAAGCAAGGCCTCGCTCGCACAGGGCGGCCCGCGCATATCGGGGTACCCGGAGGGCTACCGAAGTGGCCACCAAAGGCCCCAACCGCGGCCCGAGACCGTTCTCATCAACCCCCATCACGAGCATGTTCGCCATGTACCACGGGCCTCGGAGCCGCCACCATGGGCCCAGATTGGCTAAATGGCCAAATCACGGTAATATTATGATGTTGTGGTAGCTCGGACACATGCTGCCTCTGGGAACGGGGATCAGATGCAGAGGGAAACCCCCATCACACAGATGGTGCGCGAGGCGATCGAAGTGGTCGCCACGCCGGAGGTGCGGGTTCAGATCCTCCACCGCGCGCTGCACATGGCGCGAGAGCATGAGATCCCGGCATCCGGTGAGCCGTTGCGCAGCTTCGCGGACAAGCATCTTCGAACCGCGATGACGTTCTACCTGGGCAACGAGACGAGCGACGCCGTGATGCAAAATCTAGCGCCCATGCTCACGCTCGCCGAGCGGCTTAGCTCGCAGCCTCCGCGCAAGACGGTGCGCCCGGACGAAACGCGCAAGCTCGGCCGCCGTCGGCAACACTCCGGCGTCACGCGGAAGGATCCGGTCGATCCCCGAGACACCGACACATCGAAGTACCCCACGGTGCAACCCCTGGGCGTAGCCCTACCCATGGTGTTCGTCGCCACCCGCGATCGCGAGCGATGCGACGCGATCGTCGAGCAGGTCGGCGACGCGGCTGCGGTTCAGCAGATCGAAGACGTCGTCGCGTTTCTCGACAACCTCAAAGCCACTGCATCGCTGAGCCCTCTGGTCGTAATCGACTGTGTCGCGGCGTCGGTTCAACCGTCGACTATCGCCACCTTGGCGCACGAGCTTCCCAAGAACTCGAGCGTGTTGCTTTGGGGCGCGACGGACGAACACCGCGAGCTCACCGACCTAGCGACGGACGATCGAGGCTGGCTGCGCTGCGGCGTCGAAGCGACGCCCGGCGATATCGCGACGCTCATCCACACGCTCCTCGGCAAATAACCAACGAACTAGATGCAGGTCGCTCGCCGCGTCGCCGGCCCTAGCGTCTTGCTTGCGTGCGGTGTCGCTCAACCACGGCCAATGCGGAGCTTGCTCTCTGCACCCGAGGCTTCGTTCATCAGTCCCGCACCCCACTCGGAGGTGAAAGTGGTCGTCATGCGAGTCGCCACGCGTCGGCTGGTGAAGCACCCAGGTGGCCCGCACCACCGCTTCGGGCGAGCTCTCGTAGCGAGCCGCGTACCGCAGGAGGCGAGCCTTGAGCTCGTTGGAGCAGAAGAGCCACTTGACGCGCGCTTGATCGTCCATGACCAGGGTACGCACGAGATGCCAGTTCCGGGCTTCGTCGAAGAGGAAGACCCGGCCACGCAGGGTCGCGAGGCCCAGGCGACCGAAGCGCAGCCAGCCATCGCCCTGGGCGGCCAGGCCGCCTGCGTCTCGTGCGAAAAACAAGAGATCGGCATCGCGCCCCGTGCGGTGGGTGCGATGCCGCGAATGTGCGCCCCCATGGGGCGTCGATAGATCGCCCACGCGCAGTGGGTGGCCGCCTGGAAAAGCGTCGGCGACTCCACGGGCCGCACGCTCGATCGCGCCCACCAGCGTCGGCGTGCCGAATCGAGTGCCTTCTTGGGGCCGCACCCGCCGATAGCCGTCGCCTCGATCTGCCAGGCGGACCGGATCATGGAGGTATCCCTGATCGGCGGTACCCACCGAGATCGTCTGCCCCGCGGGGAGGGGCTCGCTCACACAGGAACAGATCGTTGTGATTACGACAATCGCGAAAAGCCTAACCATTCCAAAAGCATGATAGCGCACGGTTCGGCTTGACGTCCTAAAGCCGCCACGTAAGTTTCGGGGCTAACCGATGTCGGAACAAAACGAAGGATTCATGGACCGCCTGAGCGCCCATCTCGACCGGGGCTGGGAGCTGGTCACCCAGGGTGATTTGAACGGCGCGATGGCCTCGGCCGAGCAGACCCTGGAGCTCGACGGCGACTCGCCCGATGCGCACAATCTCATCGGGTACATCCACGCCGCCAACGGCAACCTCGACATGGCGCTCGAGTCCTATCGTCAAGCCATCGACCTCGACGAGCACTACCTCGAGGCCATGCTCAACGCGGCCGAGCTCCTGATCCACCCCCTCGGAAGCTTTGCGGAGGCGATTCGGATCCTCGACCAGGCCCTCGAGAGCTGCCAGACAGCGGACGACATCGCCGATGCCTCCGTGCTCAAGGTCGACGCGTTGCTACAGCAGGGCGACCGGGCCGCGGCCGCCGAGCTCCTACTGGGGCTCCCCGAGGGTCCCTTCGAGAACCAGCAGCTCGAGTTCCTGATCGGTCGGGCCCATTTCGAGCTCGAACAGACCGAGCAGGCAGCGACTCTCATCGAGCGAGCGGCTGAGCGCTCCGACGCATCACCGGACGTGTTGTACTACCTCGGCCTACTGCGCGATCGGCAGGGGCGAGCCGACGAGGCGCCACTCGCGTTCCTCAAGACCCGCCATCTCGACGGCATTCTGCCGCGACCACCGTGGTCGCCCACCCACGCCCGTTTCGAAAAAATCGTGCAAGCGGCATTGCGCGATCTGCCGCCCGAGCTGGCGCAGCGCCTCGAGGGCAATCTGATCATGGTGACCGACCTACCCGGTCTCGAGGTGGTCGCCGAGGGCGTCGACCCACGCACCCCGCTCCTGTTGGACGAGATGGCCACCACTGGCGGTGGCGAAGGCCAGCGACGCCTGTTCGTGTACCAACGCAACATCGAGCGTCTCATTCGTCACCCGCTCGCGCTGCAAGAAGACGTGCTCGAGATTCTGCACCGAGAGCTCGAAGCACATTTCAACCGGCCCGAGGACGAAGTGCCCGGCACGAAGTTCTCGCCCAAGCGTCAGAGCTGAAGGTCCGCATCGGCCCCACCAAGCTCCCGCCACAGCCGATTCATGTCGGGCCGCAACGGTGCCTCGAAGTGCATATGCTCACCGGATAGAGGTGGGAAGCTCACGCTGGCGCAGTGAAGCATCACCCGCCGCGCGGTGACGACGCGCCCGTCGGACAAAACCTTGCGTCGCTCCCCCTGGTACAACGAGTCGCCGAACAGCGGTGTACCGGCCTCCGCTGCGTGCACGCGGAGCTGGTGCGTCCGACCCGTTCGCGGCCGAAGCCGGAGAAGCGTGGCGCTCGGCGTCCGCGCAGCCACCTCGTAGTGAGTCCGAGCTTCACGCGTTCCGCGCCCCTGCCCTGCGACGCGTCGCTTGGGATTGCGCGGGTCGATCGAGATCGGCCAAGTCCACTCGCCTTGGTCGACGGGCAGCGCGTTGATCGTGATCCCCAGATAGACACGCTCGTAGGTTCCGGCACGCCGTGCATCGAGAAGGTGCCGATTGATGTCCCGGTCGAGCGCAAAGGTGACGAGGCCGCTCACTTGGGAGTCGAGCCGGGACGTGGCGTGCGCTTGAAGGTCGGGAAACCGATCGCGCACCCAGCGAACGAGGCAGGGCTCCGTCGAGGTCGGAGCGGTCGTCGGCAAGCCGGGCGGTTTGTGAACGATGAGCAGGCGCTCGTCGTGGTGGATGATCTCGGGGCCCGCGTCTTCCGCGTCAACCACCCAGGATCTCCACGGTGCCGGCATCACCGTCGAGGCGAACCAAGTCGCCGTCGCGGAGCAAGCGCGTGGCATGCGTCACGTTGACGACCGCGGGCACCCCGTACTCTCTCAAGATGATCGCCGCGTGCGAAAGAGGACCGCCGAGCTCGGTCACGACGCCCGACGCCGCTAGGAACAGCGGTGCCCACCCCGTATCCGCGGCCGCGACGACGAGCACTTCGCCAGGCGCGAAATCCGCTAGGAGAGACGGATCACGGAGAATCCGTACCCTGCCCTCGGCCACGCCGCGACTGGCCGCCAGGCCTCGTAAACGTTTCGCCGTCGATGCGACCTCGGCATCGTCAGGCGGAAAGCCGACGAAGGTGCTGGGCGGCTCGGGTAGCGCTTCATTGCGCTCGTACTCCAATCGGCGCCGTTGCACACGAACCGCGACACGCTCGTTGTCGTCGTAAAGAACACGACGAACCTCCGCCAGCGTGAGGAAGAATGCCGCGTCGGGCCCTGCTTCCGGCTCGCGCGCCTCGATTCGGCGGGACGTCTCGAGAGCCACACGGCGAAACATTCCGAGCACCTCGACGACGTGACCTCGTAGATGTTCGCGCATCCGAGTGAAACGCCGCACGACGTCGAGCAGCTTCGTCACAGAAGGCCGCAGCGGGAACGGCACACTCTTCTTGAGCTGCTCCTCGGCTTGCTCGCGTATCCTCTGCGAATCCCGATCGCGG
>CBDURI010000060.1:0-11638 GCA_965369435.1 uncultured bacterium | reverse complement strand
CTAGGGCGCCTCCGGTTCGCCCAAGAGGTGGCCCCCTTGGTTGATGTACTTGAAGCCGTGCTTGATCACGAACACCGACCCGTTGTCCGCGCGGATGGTGACATCCACCAGGCCGGGGATCGTTCTGCGTGGTGTGACGGCGAGGAGGGCCTTCTCGCTTTGAATGGAGACCTGAGCAGACCGAAGCTGGCCGAAGTAGACGGCATAGCCGATGTCCAAACGAAGGCTCTGGCCTACGACCCGCACGGTCTTCCCGCCCTGCAGGCCTCCGAAGTCTGGATCGAGCTCGTGGAACGCCATCTCAGCGCGCGGCTTCTCGCAGGCGGCCAGTACGAGTACTGCGCCGATGATCACGCCTAGGATGCCCCCGTGCATTTTCATCCCACCATCAACAAGTTATCACGTCGGCCATGCGAAGGCATGCTTGACATGGCGGTACCCCCATTCGCACACTCCCGCTGACAAAAGGGTGCAGTGACCAAGCAAAATCTCCTCGTCGTCGATTCCGACCCCCGTAGTCTCCGAGTGCTCGAGGTGAGCCTCCGGAACGCGGGCTACAACGTGGCCGGGTGTCCCAGCGTGGGGAAGGCCTTGGAGATCCTGCACGCCAACAGGCCGGATCTGATCCTCTCCGACACGACCTTCAGCGACTTGAACGGCTTCGAGTTCGTCGAGCAGCTGCGACAGAAATCGGAGTGGTCCCATATCCCGTTCATGTTTCTGTCGAGCGATGGGTCGATCGAAAGCAAGATTCGCGGGCTCGAGCTCGGCGTCGAAGACTACCTCACCAAGCCGATTTACATTCGCGAGGTGGTTGCTCGCGTCGGAATCGAGCTCGCGCGGCAGGCTCGCGCCGGGCTTGCACACAAGAGCAGCGACTCGAGGACGAGGTTTAGCGGGTCCCTCTCGGAGATGAGCGTGGTCGATCTGTTGCAGACGATCGACGTGAGCCGGAAGTCGGGGGTCCTCACCCTCGTGTCGACCGATGGGCAGGCGGGAATGATCTCCTTTGATTCGGGTGCTGTGATCAACGCCACGGTCGAAGAACTGGTCGGCGAGGACGCAGTCTATCGGCACTTGCTTTGGCGTGATGGCACGTTCGACCTCGAGTTCAGGCGCGTGAGCTTGAGTGAGCGCACCGTGCATCGCACGACGCAGGCGCTCCTGATGGAAGGGATGCGTCGGCTCGACGAATGGAGTCGGTTGTCCGAGCAGCTTCCGTCGTTCGACGCGGTGCTCGAGGTCGATCCAGAGATGTTTCGCGAGCGGCTTCGGGACATGCCGGACGCTCAGAACGAGATGGTACGATTGATCGACGGGCAGCGAACTGTCGAACAGATCCTTCGCGATCACGGGGGCGATCACGTGGAGGCCCTGCGAAAGGTCGTGGACCTGTATTTCGAAGGGATGGTTTGCGAGGTCGGTCGGATCCAAGACAGTATTCCGATCCTGACCGAGGTCTCCGTTCGGTCCTCGGCTCCACCTCCGAAGGAAGGCGTCCACACGATTCCGGGGCCTGCTGGCTTGCCAGTAGCCGCCGTCGCCGTACCCGCTGCTCCGCGTCTGCCTGGCGCAGAAGCAGCGTCGACGTCGGTGACGGCGCCAGAAATGGTGGCAGTGTCATCACGTCAAGAGGACGCTTCGCATCCGCCACGGGGCGGGGCCTCGGTGCCTCCGTCCGATCTGCTGTCGACGCCGGTGTCTCTTCCTTCACCGCCCTCGGGGGAGGAACCCGCCCTCGAAGACGCGATCACGACGCCGTCTGGCGCGCCGACAGTTCTCGCGCCGCCGACCGACTCGCCGCCCGGGGCCGATCGGGGGTGGAAGCCCGCGCCGCCGCCGGTCCGACCGCGCCGCCAGACGCCTGCCGGTTTTCAGGCCGTGCGACCCGAAAGCTCGATGTATGCCGGTGGGACGATGCTCAATTGGGCGGGGCGCGTTCCCGAGATCGACAAAATCGAGGAGATCTCGGGCCGCGAGACGGTCGAAGTTGGCCAGTGGGACAGCACCCTCGACGAGCTGCGTGACGACCCCGAAGTCGAAGAGGCGATCGTCGCGATCGACTCCGATCCGCCGCCGGGGCCGTTCGTCCGCTCGACGCCTCCAAGCGACCGACCCGAGGAGCCACACCTCGACCCTATGCTCGAATATCACGAGCCGCCTGAAGTCGATCCACCCCCGCTCCGGTATGAACAGGTGTTCGCAGACGAGGGGGCCAGCATCCGTGCGCCCCGCGCCGTGCAGCCGAGCTCCATCGTACCGAGGCAGCCTGCCAAGCCGACCATGTTGCCTTGGGCGCTGCTGGTCTTGGCGATCGGGTGCGGCGTGGCGGCGGTCGCATATGTGATCTCGACGGGGGGCGGGGGAGTATCGGGTCCAGTGGCAGCTCCAGCGCCAGTGACAGCGCCAGTGGCAGTGACAGAGCCAGTGACAGCGCCAGTGGCAGTGACAGCGCCAGTGACAGAGCCGGCGCCAGAGCCAGTGGTCGAGCCAGAGCCAGAGCCAGTGCCAGTGGCGGAGGGTGGCGCGATCTACGCCGCGACTGGGGCGCTTGATACGTATGAGGCGCAGTTGGCTCTTGCTCGGCGGCTCAAGCGGGGGTCGCGGGCTTCGGCGGCTTATCGGCGCGCGATCGAGCTCAACCCGGAGGGTAGCCCCGCGTTGGCGGAGCTTGCGCGCCTGATGTTGGCGCGAAACCACACACGCGAGGCCGCTGAGCTGGCCGAGCGCGCGACCGCGGTCGATCCCTCGAGCGCGCACGCATGGATCACCCTGGGTGCGGCCCGGCAGATGCGAGGCGATCGCCAAGGTGCGCGCCACGCCTATCAAAACTGCGTGAAGCTCGGCAAGGGCCAGTACGTATCCGAGTGCCGCGCCATGCTGCGGTGACCGCGCGGGTCCGGCACAAGTTTCGAGTAAAGTCGCCCCTCCTGCTAAGCTGTCCCGAAGAGCTTGGGGGGTCACGTGAATCGATCAGAGCCAGTGGGGATTGCCGTCGTCGGGGCCGGCGGTTGGGGCAAGAATCACGTTCGCAACTACTCGGCGATGCCAGAGGCCGACCTTCGATACGTGTGCGATCGCGACGAGGGTATCCGGAGCGCGATGTCCGCGCTCTACCCGAACGTCGCGGCGGTCGCGGACCTGCAAGTGGTTCTCGACGATCCCTCAGTGTCGGCGATCGTAGTCGTCACTCACGCTCCCTCCCATTTCGAGGTGACCCAAGCTGCCCTGCGCGCCGGCAAAGACGTCTTCGTGGAAAAGCCGCTGTGTCTCTCGGGGGATGAAGCCGCGACTCTGTGCGCGCTTGCGGAGCAGGGCGGTCGGATCCTCATGGTCGGTCACCTGCTCCTCTATCACCCCGCCGTCGAGCGCCTGAAGGGCCTCGTGGATGATGGCGAGCTCGGCGACGTCCTGTACGTGTACGCGCAACGCGTCAACCTCGGCGTCGTTCGCCGGGACGAGAACGCGTGGTGGTCGCTCGCCCCGCACGACATCTCGGTAGCCAATTATCTCTTCGGGGCATCGCCTGAAGCGGTGAGCGCAACCGGCTCGTCGTACCTTCAGTCCGAGCGCGGCATCGAAGACGTCGTGTTCGCCACGCTCCACTACCCCGGCCGCCGGATGGCGCACATCCACGTGAGCTGGCTCGATCCGCACAAGACGCGAAAACTGACCGTGGTCGGCGACCGAAAGATGGCGGTGTTTGACGACACCTCTCCCGACCAGAAACTGGCGGTGTTCGACAAAGGCGTCGAGCCCCCGGCGACTCTCAGTTACGAAGAAGGCGTGCGGATTCGCACGGGCGACATCCTCATCCCCGCGCTCAAGATGGCCGAGCCCTTGCGCCGTGAGTGCTTGGCGTTTCTCGACGCGGTTCGGAGCAGGAAGGCGCCGATTGCCGACGGAAAATCGGGACTTCACGTCGTTCGGGCGCTCGAAGGCGGCTCTGCATCACTGGCGCAGGGGGGCGCGCGCATCGAGCTCGCCCGAGGTCAGTGATGAGCGCACCTCTCATCCACGAGACGGCGGTCGTCGATGAAGGTGCTCGCGTGGGCGGAGGGACACGCGTCTGGCATTTCACCCACGTCTGCGCCGGATCCACCATCGGCGAGCGCTGCGTCATCGGACAGAACGTGTTCATCGGATCGGGCGTCGACATTGGCGACGGAGTGAAGATCCAAAACAACGTGTCGGTGTACGCGGGTGTGACGATCGCTGCCGATGTGTTTCTCGGACCGAGCTGCGTGTTCACCAACGTGCTGACGCCGCGCGCGCACGTCGAGCGCAAGGACGAATACGCGCCTACGCCGGTGGGTCGCGGCGTCACGGTCGGCGCTAACGCAACCATCGTCTGCGGACATGCCCTCGGCGACTACGCGCTGATTGGGGCGGGCAGTGTCGTCACCAAAGACGTCCCCGCGCACGCGGTCATGGTGGGCAATCCCGCACGCCGCACCGCTTGGGCGTGCCGGTGCGGAGAAGTGCTTCCCGAGGACGGCGTTTGTGCCCGATGCGGCGACGAGTACCAAGTGACGGCACATGACTGCCGATGGGTGAAAAGCGGTGAGTGAAGAAGCAATTCCGATGTTGGATGTTGCGGCCCAAAATGAGCCGTTGATCGATCGTCTAACCGAAAAGGCCGCCGACCTGATTCGGTCGGGGCGTTACATTCTCGGCCCCGAGGTCGTGGCCTTCGAGAGCGAGGTGGCCGATTACATCGGGGCGGAGCATGCCGTGGGCGTGTCGAGCGGGACAGATGCGCTGATGGTTGCGTTGATGGCCCTTGGCGTCGGCCCGGGTCACGAGGTCATCACGACACCGTTCACATTTTTCGCTACCGCGGGATGCATTGCCCGCGTGGGAGCAACCCCGATTTTCGTCGATATTCGGCCTGACACCTTCAATCTCGACGTCGAACAGGTTGCGGCGGCCGTGACGAATCGCACCCGCGCGATTCTTCCAGTTCACCTGTTTGGACAGGCCTGTGACATGGAAGCGCTTTCGGCCGTCGCGAACAAGCACGGCTTGCCGATCATCGAGGACGCGGCCCAGGCCATCGGCACGAAGAGCCCATTGGGGCCCGTGGGCAGTCTCGGCGCTTACGGCTGTTTCTCTTTTTTCCCTTCGAAGAACCTCGGCGGCTTCGGAGATGGCGGGCTGGTGACCACGCAGGACGCTGCGCTCGCGGACAAGGCCCGTGTCATGCGCGCGCACGGGAGCAGCCCCAAGTACTACCACTCGGTGATCGGCGGGAACTTCCGCATCGACGCTCTGCAGGCCGCGCTCTTGCGCGTGAAGCTTCCCGAGCTCGAGGGTTGGACGTCACGCCGTCGCGAGAACGCGTCGCGCTACGATGCGGCGTTCGGTGCTTCTGGTCTGGACGAGAGCTTGTTGCGGCCCCCGCCGCGTCGCTTCGAGGGCCACATCTACAATCAATACGTTTTGCGGACCTCGCGTCGAGACGAGCTTCAGACGCACCTGCAAGCCGAAAAGATCGCGACGGCGATCTACTACCCGGTGCCGCTCCATCGGCAGGAGTGCTTCGCCCATCTCGGATATCGCGAGGGGTCGCTTCCCGTGTCCGAGAAGGCGAGCCGTGAAGTCCTGGCGTTGCCGATCTTTGCGGGCCTCGGACAGGCGCGTCAGAACCGAGTCATCGACACCGTAATTGGCTTCTTGCGCCAATAGAAGTGGCCATCGGTGCACCTGCGCCCTAGAGTGCGCACCAACTCATGACAGGCCGCTACCATGCACCGTTTGCCGAGCACGGGTCCCATACCGTCGATGCGGACATCGCGAACCGCCTGCTGAGGATCGCTCTCGAGACAGGCGGCGACTACGCCGATCTGTTTTTCGAGTACTCGGTCAGCGGGAGCTACGTCTACGACGAGCAAATCCTCAAGTCCGCAAGGCGCGCCGTGTCGATGGGTCTGGGCGTCCGCGTGATGAAGGGCGACGCGACCGGCTATGCCTATTGTGAAGATTTCTCGTTCGACGCCATGAAGCAGGCAGCCGTCACCGCGGCGCAAATCGCAGCAGGGGGCCAACCGGTCGCGCCACTTGCGGTGTCGATGCGCGACGCGCCCAGCCGCTACCCGGTTGAGGTGGAGTCACTCGATGTGGATGGCGAGCTGAAGAAGGCAATCCTCGCGCGCGCCGATCGTGCGGCGCGCGCATCGGACTCGCGCGTCGTCCGAGTGGATGCCTCGTTTGGCGAAAGCACTCGCGAGGTCCTGATCGCGAACAGCCTCGGGCACATGGCGCACGACCGTCAGCCGTTGATCCGCTTTGGTCTGCACGTGATCGCCGAAGACGCGGGGAACCGTCAGTCGGGTTCTTCAGGTGGTGGCGGCCGGATGGGGCTCGAGTATTTTGATAGCCAGACACCGGAATGGCACGCCGAGCAGGCGGTCCGACAGGCCTTGGTGATGCTCGACGCGCGCGAGGCACCCGCCGGGGAAATGGACGTGGTCTTGGCGCCAGGCGACAGCGGCATCCTGTTGCATGAGGCGGTGGGCCATGGTCTCGAGGCGGATTTCAATCGCAAGAAGACCAGCAACTACTCGGGCCGTGTGGGGGAGGAGGTCGCAAGCACCCTCTGCACCGTCGTCGATGACGCGTCACTGGAGGGGTCGCGCGGCTCCATCAACGTCGATGACGAGGGGCAGCTTCCCACTCGCTCCGTTCTCATCGAGGGCGGGGTCTTGAAGGGTTACATGCAGGATCGCCACAGCGCGGATTTCTTCGAGACGAGCTCGGACGGCCACGGCCGCCGGCAGAGCTTCCGCTCGCATCCGATGCCCCGCATGACGAACACGATGCTCCTTGGCGGGCAGGACGCGCCCGAGGACATCATTCGCAGCGTGAGCCGTGGTGTCTACGCCAAGAAATTCGGTGGAGGCCAAGTCGATATTTCCAATGGCGATTTCGTGTTCTCCCTGACGGAGGGCTATCTGATCGAAGACGGCAAAGTCACCGCGCCTCTCAAGGGCGTGAATCTGATCGGCAACGGACCGGACGCGATGCGCAACGTGGTCATGTTGGGCCACGACTTCGAAGTATCGGACGGCATTTGGACGTGCGGCAAGGAGGGGCAATCGGTTCCGGTTGGAGTCGGGTGTCCCACGATCAAGATCGCCTCGATGACCGTTGGCGGCACGCAGGTGGCTGGCGGATGAGCGAGGCTGAGGCCAAGGCGTTGGTCGACTTAGGGCACTCGGTCGTCGAGCGCGCTATCGCCGGCGGCGCCGACGTGGCGGAGGTGGGAGTGCATAGCGGGTCCCATCTATCCGTGAAGGCGCGCGTCGGAGAGCCCGAACTGGTCGAGGAAGCCGGTTCGCGAGCCCTCGGGTTGCGGGTGATGGTCGGTCGGCGCGTGGCATCGACCTACACGAGCGACCTGAGCGATACGGGTCAGCGGACGCTGATCGAGGATGCGCTCGAGCTGGCCCGGCTCAGCGAGCCGGACGAGTTTGCGGGCCCGCCCGACCCCTCGGAGCTGTCCTCCGAGTCGCAGTGGGCAGAGCTGGATACGTTCGACGAGGGCGTTAGCCGAATCTCTGCTGAGGAAGCGCTTGCCCGGGCGCTCCGCGGAGAGCGAGCCGCGTTCGATTTCGACCCGCGCATCACCAATAGCGAAGGAGCTTCATTCACCCGTGCTCGAGGTGTGAGCGTGCTGGTCACCAGCGGCGGGTTCGCCGGTAGCGATCAAGGCACCTACGCCTCGGTGGTCATCAACCCGATCGCCGACGACGAGGATGGCAAGAAACGAAGCGGCTACCACTGGTCGTCATCACGGCACTACGCAGACCTCGAGGACAGCCAGGCGGTGGGCGCAGAAGCCGCGCGCCGCACGATCGCCCAACTGGGCGCGAAGAAACTTCCCACTCAAGAGCTGCCTGTCATCTTCGACAAAGACGCCGCGCGATCCATCCTGGGGCTCTTTGCGGGATGCATCCTCGGTGGGGGGATTTGGAGAAGAAGCTCGTATTTGGTCGACCGAGTTGGCACCCGGGTCGCGAGCGAGCTCGTCGACATCGTAGACGACCCACTGCTCCCGAGAGCTCCAGGCTCCCGCGCCTTCGACGGCGAGGGCTTGCTCTCACGCCGCAACGTCATCGTCGAGGGAGGGGTGCTCCAGACCTATTTAATGGACACGTATAGCGCGCGAAAGCTGGGTCTGAGCAGCACCGGCAGCGCCTCCCGGTCCCCTGCTGGCGGAATCTCCTCCTCCACCACCAACCTGATCCTGAAAGCCAACACCCAGTCACGGGACCAGCTCATCGCCGAAACGAAACATGGCCTCTATGTCACGGGCATGATGGGTTTCGGCTTCAACGCCGTCACCGGTGACTTCAGCCGAGGCGCGTCGGGCTTTCTAATCCAAGACGGCGAGCTATCCCACCCCGTTTCCGAGGTGACCATTTCGTTGAACCTCGATCAGTTGCTCCAGCGTATCGACGCGGTCGCGGACGATCTCGACCAGCGAACAGCGATTGCATCCCCCACGTTCAGGGTCTCGTCGATGACGTTGGCGGGCAGCTAAGCCTGCCGCGCCCGGGCCACCATCGCATCCACGTAGCTCTCCAACGCGGGACACGAAATCCCTGAGTCGGCCAGCAACTCGCGCGTGTTGCGGTCGTCGTAGATGACATCGGTCTTCAAATGGTCGAGGAAGGCGCGGGTGGTGTTTCGGAAGCGCTGTAGCCCCGGAGCCCTCATGAGTGCCGTCGCGAGGTTGAGTGGGTCGTGCTCTCGGGGGGCCGGGCGACCGGTGGCCTCCGCGAAGAGCTGGAGCGCGTGTCGGACCGTGACCGGTTTCGGGTCGACGATGTGGAAGGTGCGCCCGATGGAGCCGGCATCTGCTGCGATGTGCAGAGCAGCCCTGACGGCGTAGTCCACTGGGACCGCGCTGATTCGGACGCCGGTTCGGCTTGGTGTCGGCATTCGGTAGTCTTCCGGTGCGCTCAGCAGGAAGCGGATCAGGAGGTACAAGCCGTTCAGGTCCTCCGCCTCGCCCGTGGCCGAGTCGCCGACCATGAGCGCGGGTCGAAGCACCACAATCGGCAGCTCGTCGACCGACTCGCCGAGTATTCGTTCCATTCGGTAGAGAGACTCTTCAATCGGATTGCGAAACCCCGCGTCATCGCCGAGGTCGGTCTCTTTGACGAAGCCTTCGCGGTTGCCTGAGACCATCGCGCTCGACCAGCACACGAGGCGCTGTAACCGCGGCGCGGCCTCTGCGAACTCCAAGACCTCAGCCATCGCGCGAACGTTGCCCGCGGCTTCTTCGCGCGTCCCCGCCGGATCGGTGATCGACGCGCAGTGGTGGATGACCTCCACGCGTTCGGCGAGGACGGCGAACTCTTCGCCGCTCAACCCAAGATCCATCGACCGCGGGTCACCCACCCAAAGCGACACGCGGTCACCCACCGCTTCTGGAAGGGCGTTGAGTAACTCGAGCGCGCGCTCCTGTTGGCTCTCGTTGACCAAGCAACACACCGAGCGTTCGTCATGGGTCGCGAGCTCGCGCACCAGGTGCGTCGCGGCTTGCCGGCCAGGGAAACCCGTAAGGAAGACCGATCGTACCAACGTTCCCATTACTTCGACCCCTGTGATGCGAACTGCGACACCAGCAGCGCGTGCACCTCGGCGACTTGCCGTCGCGTCGCCTCGAGGTTGCCATTGTTGGTCACAACGTGGTCGGCAACGGCGATCTTTTGGGCGAGAGGTAGCTGCGACGTGATTCGGGCATCGGCCTCGCTGACGGTGAACCCGTCGCGCGCAATGAGCCGGAGTCGTTGGAGGGATTCCTCCGCGCTTACCACGATCAGAGCGGAAAACGCCTTGTGTGAGCCCGTTTCCACGAGTAGCGCGGCCTCGTAGAGGAGATACGGTGCGGGATCGTCTTGGTGGGCCGTCATTTGCTCTGCGCCGGCGGCCCCGATCAGGGGATGCATGATCCCGTTCAGGGTCTGGCGTGCGGCCTCGTCACCGAACACCAAGTCGCCCACCTTCTTGCGATCGAGGCGGCCGGTCCGGTCGAGCACGCCGTCGCCGAACTCGCGCACAATCTGCTCCAAGCCGGGGGTGCCTGGCTCGACGACATCGCGCGCCAACTGGTCTGCATCGACCACGGGGATGCCGAGGTCGCCGAACATTCCCGCTACGGTAGTCTTTCCGCACGCGATCCCACCCGTCAGGCCCACCACTGGTTTCATCGCCGCAGAGTATTGAACATCGTTTCGCTCGGGCAAGACGAATGGGCCTGTGCTAGGCAAGCCCGCATGCGCGCCGTCGTTCAGCGGGTCAACGAAGCGAGTGTCACCGTCGACGGCGAAGTGGTCGGGGCAATCGAACGTGGCCTATTGGTGTACCTGGGTGCAGCACGAGACGACGACGCCAAGGATGTCCGGTACACCGTCGATAAAATCGCGGGGCTGCGCGTGTTCCCAGATGGCGACGGTCGCATGTCGTTGTCAGTCGCAGACATCGGCGGGGCGATCCTGGTCGTCTCTCAGTTCACGCTATTTGGAGACCTGCGGCGAGGCAGAAGACCGTCCTTCGATGGCGCCGCAGCTCCCAAGGATGCGGAGCGTCTCTACTTGGAGGTGGTTGGCGGCTTGCAGGGCAAAGGCCTGCCCATCGAGACCGGCACCTTTCGCGCCATGATGCTGGTTCAATGCGCAGTGGACGGGCCCGTGACGATCCAAATCGATAGTCGGAAGCTTTACTAGGCTTCACGTTTTAGACGCGGCATACTCCCGCCTCGATGCTGCGGTTCCTCAGCGAGCGGCGCGGATGGGTGGTCGCGGTCTTCGTCGCGCTCATGCTCGTGGTGGGCATTTGGATCTGGGGTGCGCCACGCGCAGCAGCGCGCGCGTCCACTCTGATGAGTGATCGGCTCGGCGTCGATGCACATATCGACCAGGCTCGTCTTTCGTTGGGTGGCGTCGAGCTCGCTGGCGTCGAGTTGCGGGGCCGCCACGGAGGTTTTGTCGTACGAATCGATCAGGTCGACGCGCAAATGAGCCTCCTCGGCGCCGTGTTCAGCGGCACGAAATCGGTGCGTGGGGTGTCCGCCCGAGGCATCGATGTGACGGTAGACCTAACGCACGAGGGGTTCGACGATTCGATCGCGGAGCTACGGAGTCAGGCGTTCGGCACCACGTCTACGCGCTCCGCGGGTTCAGCGAGCACTCCCGGTAGCGGCAGAACCTATGCCATCGACGAGCTCAGCGTTCACGTAGTCGATGCGCATGGGCCGCTGGTCTCCATGACGAACGTGAGCTTACACAAAAAGGGTGACGACGTGCTCGCGAGTGTCGTCAACACCCTGCTCGGCGACAAGCACGCGGATCACGCGGCAGTCGGACCCTCGAAGCTCGTGCTGTCGCGACGAGAAGGCGAATGGAAGCTGCGAGAGCTCGAGATCGATGGCGCCAGCCTGCGTTCCCTTCACGACGGTGATGGCAAAGAAAGACCACTAGCCTCCCGCCTCCGCCAAGCCCTCTCCTCCCTACGCCCCAACACTGGCACTGACACTGGCACTGACACTGGCACTGACACTGACACTGGCACTGGCACTGGCACTGACACTGGCACTGACACTGGCACTGACACTGGCACTGACACTGGC